>CAXNEP010000325.1:0-3433 GCA_964200865.1 Cypionkella sp.
TGTCGGATTCGGTGATCGCGCCTGATGCGATGGGGGCCATCATCTCGCCAATGTGATGGATTGTGGTGGCGCGGCTGTCGACGAACAGGCGCGCGCGGCGCATGGCGGTATCGTCAACCTCGCGCATGTTTGGGGTGTATGCGCCGATCAGGTCTAGGTGCTGGCCCGCGCGCAGCCAGTCGCCACGGATCAGGGGGGCAGTGGCCATGGTGGCGGTGCAGATGACATCGGCCCAAGCTACGGCTTGCGCCAGATCATCGGCCACAGGCAGGCCCAAGTCTGCCCCAAAGGATGCCGCGCTGGCGGCGCTGCGGCTCCAGACCTGAAAGCGCGCATTGGGCCAAATGGCGCGATAGGCCTGCACCATGCTGCGCGCCACAGTGCCCGCGCCGACCAGCAGAAAATTCTGCGCATCGGGGCGGGCAAGGCGCGACGCCGATAGCAGGCTATCGCCCGCCGTTTTCCATTTGGTGAGCAGATGAAAATCGATCAGCGCGGCAAGCTGGCCCGTGGCATCGTCAAACAGATTCACCGCGCCGTTGACTGATGGCACGCCCTTTGCGGGGTTATCTGGGTAGACTGTGGCCACTTTGACCAGTGACCCCAGCCCCGCAATCCACGCCGCACGGTTCAGCAGTTTGTCTTGCCCACGTGACAGCAGCAGATCGGCAATTTCGGCGCGGGGCAGGCGGTGGCCAGCTTGCAGCGCGTCCAAAAGGCCAGCCCAAGTTAAATGCGCCTCGGCGTTTTGCCCAATGATTTGCATAAAGTCCCTTTCGCTAAATATCGCCGCTGGGGGCTGCAACATCCACATCTTTGCGCCGCATCCCTTCGCGCAGCAAGGTATAAAACCCCGCGCCGCAGATCAGGGCAATGCCCGCCCATGCGTGGGTATCGGGCCACGTGCCAAATACCACCAGCCCCCAAAGAATGGCCAGTGGCATGCCGATATATTCAAAGGGGGCAATCAGGGCGGCCTCGGACGTGCGATACGCTTGGCTCATCATTAGCCCGCCAATGCCCACGGCAAGGCCCGTGCCGATAAAGGCGGGCCAATCGGGCAGGGGCGGGGTGACCCATGGGCGGAACAGAAATTCCAGCGCGCCGCCTGTGTGGGCGGCGGCCAAATGACCATCGCCTGCCCAAAGGCCCATGCTGGCGGACACGATGATAAACCCGATTTGCACATAGAAATTCAGCGTCATCGCCGATTCTGTGTCGCGCATACGGCGGGTCATCATATGGCTGCCCGCATAGCACAGCGCGGAAATCAGCACCAAAATCGCGGCGGGTTGCAGCGCGCCTGTGGTGGGGCGCACCATCACCAAAACGCCCAAAAGGCCAATGGCCACAGCGGCCCAGCGGTGGGGGCCAACGGGTTCGCGCAGTAAAACCGCGCTCATCAATGTGACCAATACGGGGGCGATAAAGGCAGTGGCGACAGCATCGGCCAAGGGCATTGCAGCAAGGCCCAAAAAGTAGGTCACATTGGACACCATCACGATGGCAACGCGCAGCAGATGCGCGCGGGGGCGGCGGGTGATAAGCTGGGCAAAGCCCGTGCGCGTGGCGCGGATCACGGCGAAAACGATGATCAGGCTGATGAAGGCGCGGATCAGGATGATTTGATGCAGCGCATAGCCATTTAACAGAAACTTGATCGACAGGTCATTGAGCGACAGCATTACCCCGCCGCCAAGCGCCAAAAGAATGCCAGTGAGTTCGGGTTTTTGCGCCTGTGCCATAGCATTATTATGGCGCGGGGCGCGGGGGTGGGCTGTTCTAATTGCGACCAGCGGCGGCGCGCAGCATACGGTCTAGATTGTCTAAAAAACGTGCGCGGTCGGCCTTGGCAAAGGGTTTACCGCCGCCTTGATGGAACGGATCAGCGGCGCGCAGATCGGCCATGAGATCGCGCGCGGCAAGGATCATTCCGATATTGGCGGTGGTCAGCACTTCGCCATTCGGTTTGATAACCTGCGCGCCTTTGGCCAAGCATTTGGCTGCAAGGGGGATGTCGGATGTCACCACCACATCGCGCGGCGTGCAGGCTTCGGCGATCCACATATCGGCCTGATCTGACCCTGCGGGCACATAGACGCTGCGCACCAAGGGGTTGGGCGAGGGGCGCACCCCGCCGTTAGAGACCAGCAGCATTTCAAGGCCGAAACGGGTGGCAACGCGTTCAGCCTCGGCCTTAACAGGGCAGGCATCGGCGTCGATCAGCAGGCGGGGTTTAGGGGCGTCCAAAGGTTTGCACCCAGTAATATCTGAACGGGTATTGATGGCCTGAAATGGGCGCATCATCGTCCTGATAGATCACCGCCAGACCCGTTTCTGTATAGGTGCAGTTCAGCATGTTTTTCTTATGACCCGCGCTCGCCAGCCACGTCGATACCACCTCTTTGGCCGATGTTTGGCCTGCGGCGATGTTTTCGGCAATCGCGCTCCACCCATAGCCCGCTGCGTTGATGCGGCTTTTTGCGGTGGATCCGTTTTTGCCTGTGTGGCTGAAGAAATTCTGCCGCGCCATGGCTTTGGCGTGACCTGCGGCGGCGGATTGTAGTTTGGGGTTGATGGCCAGCGCGGCGCAGCCCGCCTTGGTGCGGGCGGAATTTATCAGGGATAGGGCGGCGTTTTCCATCTCGCCCGCATGGGCGGTGCTGGCTGGGCTTAGCAGTAGCAAAGCAATCATCAATGCGCGCATGATCGGCTCCTTTGCAAAGATTTTGCCAAAGATAGCATGGCGCGCGCGGGTTGCGAAGGGGTCAGCCGCCGCCAATCAGCACGCCTGCGGCAAACACCAAAACCCCGCCCAGAACCACTTGCAGCGCGGCGCGGATAAAGGGGGTTTCCATATAGCGGTTTTGTATCCACGCAATGGCCCAAAGTTCGATGAACACCACAACCACGGCGATGGATGTTGCTGTCCAGAAATCGGGGATCAGGTAGGGCAGGGCGTGGCCCAGCCCGCCGATGGTGGTCATGATGCCCGATGCAAAGCCGCGCTTCCACGGGCTGCCACGGCCTGACAGAACCCCGTCATCATGGGCGGCTTCGGTAAAGCCCATGGAAATGCCCGCCCCGACCGATGCGGCAAGGCCGACCAGAAAGGTTGTCCATGTATCTTGCGTGGCAAAGGCCACGGCAAAAATGGGGGCAAGGGTGGATACAGACCCATCCATCAGCCCTGCAAGGCCAGGCTGCACCCAAGTGAGGATGAACTGGCGCTTGGCGCTGGCGTCTTCGCCTTCGCGTGCGTCGGTGTGCAGATGGGTTTGGGTCAGGCCAATCGCGGCAGCCTCGTGCCCCGCCTCGGCAGCGGCCAGATCGCCCAGCAGCTTGCGCGTTTCGGCATCGGACGTGGCCCCAGCGGCGCGGGTATAGAATGCGGCGGCTTGCGCCTCCATCGCGCTGGCCTCATTGCGAATAG
>CAXNEP010000326.1:0-3429 GCA_964200865.1 Cypionkella sp.
TTTCGCAGACAACGCCGCGATATTTCATGCGTTTGTATTTGCCGCACAGGCATTCATAATCTTTGATCGGGCCAAAAATACGCGCGCAGAACAGACCATCGCGTTCGGGTTTGAACGTGCGATAGTTGATGGTTTCTGGCTTTTTAATCTCGCCGAACGACCACGACAAAATCCGTTCGGGCGAGGCAAGGGATACCTTGATCTCGTCAAAGGTTTTGACGGGGGCAACGGGGTTAAACGGGTTGTTGGTCAGTTCCTGGTTCATGTCCAAATCCTATAAAATTGGGGCGCGGGGAAGGATGGGGCGGCGGCGCGCACGGGGCGCGCCGCGATCACCCGTTATTCCTCCTCCGCATCCAGGAGTTCCATATTCAGGCCAAGGCCGCGCACTTCTTTGACCAGAACGTTGAACGATTCTGGCACGCCAGCCTCGAAGTTGTCCTCGCCTTTGACAATGCTTTCATAAACCTTGGTGCGGCCTGCCACATCGTCCGACTTGACGGTCAGCATTTCCTGCAAGGTGTATGCCGCGCCGTAAGCTTCCAGTGCCCAAACCTCCATCTCGCCCAAACGCTGGCCACCGAATTGGGCCTTACCGCCCAAGGGTTGCTGCGTGACAAGCGAGTAGGGGCCAGTGGAGCGTGCGTGCAGCTTGTCGTCCACCAAGTGGTGAAGTTTCAGCATATATTTCACGCCAACAGTCACCTTGCGGGCAAACTGCTCGCCCGAGCGGCCATCGAACACCACCGATTGACCCGATGTATCGAACCCTGCGCGTTTGAGCGCATCGTTCACATCCGATTCCTTGGCCCCGTCGAAAACGGGGGTCGCAATTGGAACGCCCTTGGTCACATTGCCTGCCAGTTCAAGGAAATCATCCTCGTCACGGTTTGCAAATTCGGCATCATAGGTCTCGTCGCCATAGGCAAAGCGCACCGCCTCGCGCACGGGGGTCATATCCCCCGAACGGCGGTATTCTTTTAGCGCCTCGTCGATTTTCAGGCCAAGGCCGCGCGCGGCCCAGCCCATATGCGTTTCCAGAATCTGACCGACGTTCATGCGCGAAGGCACGCCCAGCGGGTTTAGAACCAGATCAACCGCCGTGCCATCTGCCAAGAATGGCATGTCTTCCACGGGCACAACTTTGGACACAACACCCTTGTTGCCATGACGGCCAGCCATCTTGTCGCCCGGTTGCAGCTTGCGCTTTACCGCCACGAACACCTTGACCATTTTCATCACGCCAGGGGGCAGATCATCGCCGCGGCGCACTTTTTCGACCTTGTCGTCAAAACGGTTGTCCAAGGCGCGCTTTTGCGCCTCGTACTGGTCGTGCAAAGCCTCAACATCCTTGGCATCGTTTTCGTTTTCCAACGCCAGTTGCCAATACTGGCCGCGCGACAGCGTGCCCAGCAGTTCGTCGTCAATCTTTGCGCCAGCTTTCACGCCTTTGGGGCCTTTGACAGCCACTTTGCCCATGATCAGTGTTTTCAAACGCGAATAGATGTTGCGTTCCAAAATGGTCAGCTCGTCATCGCGGTCGCGGGCAAGGCGTTCAACTTCTTCACGCTCGATTTGCAGGGCGCGTTCGTCTTTGTCCACGCCGTGGCGATTGAACACGCGCACTTCTACGATTGTGCCAAATGCCCCGGGCGGCAGACGCAGCGATGTGTCGCGCACGTCAGACGCTTTTTCACCGAAAATGGCGCGCAGCAGCTTTTCTTCGGGGGTCATTGGGCTCTCGCCCTTAGGCGTGATTTTACCCACAAGAATATCGCCGGGGATCACATCCGCGCCGATATACACAATGCCCGCCTCATCAAGGTTGCGCAGCGCTTCTTCGCCCACGTTTGGAATATCGCGGGTAATTTCCTCTGGCCCCAGCTTCGTATCGCGCGCCGCGACTTCGTATTCTTCGATATGGATCGAGGTAAACACGTCATCCTTCAGAATGCGTTCCGAAATCAGGATCGAATCTTCATAGTTATAGCCATTCCACGGCATGAAGGCGACAACCACGTTACGGCCAAGGGCGAGTTCCCCCATATCCGTGCAAGGGCCGTCAGCCACAACTTCGCCGCGCAGAACAGTATCGCCCACCTTCACCAGCGGACGCTGGTTGATGCAGGACGATTGGTTAGAGCGTTTGAATTTGCGCAGACGATAAATATCCACGCCCGGCTCGCCCGGCTCTAACATTTCGGTGGCGCGCACAACGATACGGCTGGCGTCCACTTGGTCAATCACGCCAGCGCGGCGGGCCATAATGGCAGCCCCCGAATCGCGGGCCACAACAGCCTCGATCCCCGTGCCAACAAAAGGCGCGTCCGCTTGCAGCAAAGGCACAGCCTGACGCTGCATGTTAGACCCCATCAGCGCGCGGTTGGCGTCGTCATTTTCCAAGAACGGAATAAGCGATGCGGCAACCGAAACCAATTGCTTTGGCGATACGTCGATCAGGTCAATCGCTTCGGGTGGGTTCAGCATGAATTCGCCCGCTTTACGCGACGAAATCAGATCATCCGTAAAGCGGCCTTCGGCATCTTGCGCGGCGTTGGCCTGCGCCACGGTGTGGCGCATTTCTTCGGTGGCCGACATATAGACAACCTCATCGGTCACCTTATTGTCGATCACTTTGCGATACGGTGTTTCGATAAAGCCGTATTTGTTCACGCGCGCAAAGGTTGCCAAGCTGTTGATCAGACCGATGTTTTGACCTTCGGGCGTTTCAATTG
The DNA here is from genome assembly GCA_964200865.1 of Cypionkella sp. GTDB lineage: Bacteria > Pseudomonadota > Alphaproteobacteria > Rhodobacterales > Rhodobacteraceae > Cypionkella. The sequence goes on from CAXNEP010000326.1 coordinate 2,736, forward strand.
GGCACATGCGGCCATAGTGGGTTGGGTGCACGTCGCGCACCTCGAACCCTGCGCGTTCGCGGGTCAAACCACCAGGCCCAAGGGCCGACAGACGGCGCTTGTGCGTCACTTCGGACAGTGGGTTGGTTTGGTCCATAAACTGCGACAACTGCGACGAGCCGAAGAATTCACGCACCGCAGCGGCCGCTGGTTTGGCGTTGATCAGGTCTTGCGGCATGATCGTGTCAATTTCCACCGAAGACATGCGTTCTTTGATTGCACGTTCCATGCGCAGCAAACCAACGCGGTACTGGTTTTCCATCAACTCCCCAACCGAGCGGACGCGGCGGTTGCCAAGGTGGTCGATATCGTCAATCTCGCCCTTGCCATCGCGCAGTTCTGTCAGCGCCTTGATGCAGGCCACAATATCGGCGCGGTCAAGCGTGCGCTGGGTATCTGGGCGGCCCAGATCCAAACGCATGTTCATTTTCACGCGGCCCACGGCCGACAGATCATAGCGTTCGCTATCAAAGAACATCGTGTCAAACAGCTGGCTGGCTGCTTCCACAGTTGGCGGCTCGCCGGGGCGCATAACGCGGTAGATATCCATCAGCGCGGTGTCGCGGCCCATGTTTTTATCGGCCGCCATCGTGTTGCGAATATAGGGGCCGACATTGATATTATCGATATCCAGCACAGGAATATCGGTGATGCC
>CAXNEP010000327.1:0-3416 GCA_964200865.1 Cypionkella sp.
ATTGATGCGCGCGCAAAGCATTACTCAGGCGGTTGAGGCAGGCAGCCGCTTTATCGCGCCCGCCCAAAACCTGTTTTTGGCAGAGCGAACCTCGGTCGCCATGCAGGTGATTGGCGCCATCCCGCGCCGTGATGCGGCCCATCAAACCCAAGGCCGCATGCCAGCGCCCGGTTGGGAAGGCGCGAATATCTGGCAAGGGGTCATGCCCTATTCGGATAACCCGCATTATGGCAGCGCGCCTTCAGGAAGCCCCGTTTATGGAAACCAGGCGCAAAAGCTGGTGATCAACACCAATAACAAAACCTCTGATCGCGCCTTTCCCAATCATGTCAGCTTTGACTGGGGCGATACGCAGCGCATTCAGCGCGCGCTGTCGCTGCTGGGCGCGCGCGAGGTGCATACCCGCGAAAGCTTTATCGAAGCGCAGCTTGACACAGTTTCGCCCACGGCGCGCGCGCTCTTGCCGCTGATTGGGGCCGATTTGTGGTTTACGGGCGAGCCTTCGCCTGCAGGCACGCCCGATAACATGCGCGAACAGGCGCTAAAGCTGCTGGCCAATTGGAATGGCGAGATGAACGAACATCTGCCCGAACCGCTGATTGCGGAAGGCTGGCTGCGCGCCTTGCAAACGCGTATTGCGCAAGACGAGCTTGGCCCGATGATGGACTTGTTCAACCATCCCGATGCGGTGTTTTTGGAACGCGTGTACCGCAACACCGAAGGCGCTTCGGTGTGGTGTGACGTGATTCAATCCAAAGCCGTGGAAACCTGCCAAGAGATGGCAAAGCTTTCGCTGGATGATGCGCTGCTGGATTTGTCGCAAACCTATGGGCCTGACATTATCTCGTGGCGCTGGGGCGATGCCCATCAGGCCGCGCATGACCACCAAACACTGGGCGAAGTGCCCGTGCTGGGCAGCCTTGTGAACATCCGCCAATCGACCAGCGGCGGCGACAATACCCTGCAACGCGGGCTAACAAAAGGCACAGGCGAGAACCCCTATTTGAACGTGCATGGCGGGGGCTACCGCGGGGTTTATGACTTTGCCGATCCTGACGCTTCGGTTTTTGTCATTGCCACGGGGCAATCTGGCCACCCTTTGTCATCGCATTATGACGATTTGGCAGGGCTGTGGCGGCGGGGGGAATATCTGCCGATGTCGCTGGACGAGGGTCTTGCGCGGGCGGGCGCGCTGGGCAGTACTATTCTGTCGCCAGCGCTTGCGGTGCCCTAATGGCGGGGAACTGCGCGGAAAAACGCGCAGCATCTATATCGCGCCACAAGACACTGATTTCCCAAGCTGATTCGGTGATGTCTTCTTGCGAAATCAGCCCTGCGCTGTGCAAATAAGCGCGGGCTTGTCCTGCGGAAAAGGGAATGATCAAGTGCTCGATCCGTTTGGCCTGCGCCAATGCCGCGCTGATATGGGCGCGCAAATCATCCATCCCCGCACCCGTTAGGGCCGACACAGGCACGCAGTTTTTGCGCCGCTGGGCGGGATCGCTGAGCAAATCGGCTTGGCCCAAGGGCACAAGGTCTAGCTTATTCCACACTTCAATCAGGGGCACGTCATTGCGCGTGCCAAGTTTGCTCAAAATATCCTGCACATCGGCGGCTTGTTCGGCGCTGTCGGGGTGCGAGATGTCGCGCACATGCAAAATCACGTCCGCCTCTAACACCTCTTCCAGCGTGGCGCGAAAGGCGGCAACCAGATCGGTGGGCAGATCAGAGATAAAGCCCACCGTATCAGATGCGATAATCTTGCGCCCATCGGGCAGGATCACCGCGCGCATCGTCGGGTCTAGCGTGGCAAACAGCATGTCTTTGGCCATCACATCCGCCCCCGTCAGGCGGTTGAACAGCGTGGATTTGCCCGCATTGGTATAGCCGACAATCGCCACCAGCGGAAACGGCACTTTGCGCCGCGCGGCGCGGTGCAATTCACGCGTCTTGCGCACTTCCGATAACTGGCGGCGCAGGCGGATCAGATGCAGATCAATCGCGCGGCGATCTGATTCCTTTTGCGTCTCGCCCGGCCCGCCGACAAAGCCAAAACCGCCGCGCTGGCGTTCAAGGTGCGTCCAAGCGCGCACCAGTCGCGTGCGCTGATAGGCCAGCTGCGCCAGTTCCACCTGCAACACCCCTTCGCGGGTGCGGGCGCGGTCGGCGAATACCTCTAGGATCAGGCCCATACGGTCTAATATCTTGACCTTCCACGCCTTTTCCAAATTGCGCTGCTGCACAGGGGTGACTTGCCCATCAATCAGCACCAAATTGATCTTGTCTTGCGCAATAATCTCGGCCAATTCGGCCACCTTACCTGTGCCAAACAACGTGGCAGGCACGGGTTTTGGCAGGCGCACAATCTGCCCGCCTGCGACGACAATTTTCGGCAAGGCAGCGGCCAGCCCCAACGCCTCGGCATAGGCGTTTTCGACCATGCGGCGGCGGGGGGCCGATTTCACATCTGGGCACAGCACATAGGCGCGCTGCGGCTCGGCAGTGGTGGCAATGCCAATCAGGTTGCCAGTGCTGTCAATCCTTTGGGAGATTACTCTTCCCCTTCATATAGGTTGACAGGCCCGCCGGGCATAATGGTGGAAATCGCATGTTTATAGACCAATTGCGATTGCCCATCGCGGCGCAGAAGCAGGCAGAAATTGTCAAACCACGTGATCGCGCCTTGCAGTTTGACCCCGTTGATCAGAAAAATCGTCACGGGCTGCTTAGATTTGCGCACATGGTTCAAAAAGGCGTCTTGAAGGTTTTGTTTGTCGGCGGCCATGGCTATTCCCATTGTTATTGCTTTTCGTCCCTGTAACCCTGCCCACGGGTATGCCCGAACTGGCAAAAATCACACAAGTTTCTGCCGTGATGAAACCATTGGCAGATTTTTAAGACTATGGCGCGAAAGGCGGCAGGATTCCAGCACAAAATCAGCGCCTTGCGTTGGAAAATGTTGGGCAGATGCGCACCGCTCGGCAAAAGGCGCGGTTTAATCGTCTTCCTCGTCGTCACTGCCTTTCCCGGGCGAGACGACACCCAGCGATTTCAGCTTGCGGTGCAGGGCAGAGCGTTCCATGCCGACAAAGCCTGCGGTGCGGCTGATATTGCCGCCAAAGCGGTTGATCTGCGCCAGAAGATATTCGCGTTCAAACACTTCGCGCGCCTCGCGCAGGGGCAGTGTGGCCACAGTGCCGCCCAGAATCATCCGCCCTGATTGGTCTGCCGCCACCTCTTGGCCTGGAAATTCGCGCGCCTCAATCGCGCCTGTACCTTCGCCCAAAATCAGCACACGCTCGATCACATTGCGCAACTGGCGCACATTGCCCTGCCACAGCATGGTTTGCAGCAGCGCCTCGGCCTCGGGCGTCAACTCGCGCAAAGGCAGGCCTTGGGCGCGGTTGAGTTGGGCT
>CAXNEP010000328.1:0-3416 GCA_964200865.1 Cypionkella sp.
GAACCTGCCAATTTCCTCGACGTGGGCGGCGGCGCTACCAAAGAAAAGGTGACCGAAGCCTTCAAAATCATCACCTCTGACCCTAACGTCAAAGGCATCTTGGTCAACATCTTCGGCGGCATCATGCGCTGCGATGTGATCGCCGAGGGCGTTTTGGCGGCGGTGAAAGAAGTCGGCCTAAAGGTGCCGCTGGTTGTCCGTCTTGAGGGCACCAATGTGGAACTGGGCAAAGACATCATCCGCAATTCAGGTTTGAACGTGATTGCGGGGGATAATCTGAGCGACGCCGCTCAGAAAATTGTAAAGGCTGTGAAAGGATAATGTATATGAAAACGACTACACTTGCCCTCGCTATTGCGCTGTTGCCCGCCGTGGCCCAAGCGCAAAGCAATCCCGCTGTTGACGACATGATCTATGCCTCGGTGGCTTGCGCCCAAGGCTTTGGTGATCTGGCGGCAATGGATGCAGCCCTTGTGGGCGCAGGCTGGGTCAAGGGCGAAACCGTCGATGGCGCAATCGAATATCAAGCGCCCAACGGCAGCGAAGAAACCTATGCCCTGATCGACGCAGAAGCTGGCGAGACCTGCAACGTCTGGAGCGCGACTTTGGGCATTGCTGATGCCAAAACCGTCGCTTTGTCCGTGATGGAAAAACTGCAAGTTAAACTGGAAGACGCCACGACCCTGACGGATGCTTATGGCTGTGACGGCCTGCAATTGCCATCGGGCGTGATCGTGTCCGCTGTTTCCAGCGATGATCCACCCCTGTGCGACGGCGGCACTGGCTCGCAGCTGATCTTCGCGCGCGAGTGATAGCACAGCGGAGCTGACAAAAACGGCCGCATGGAGGGCGGGAAAACCGCCCTCCATGCGCACCGCACTGACGGATGCAAATTAGAATGACGGATAAATGACAGTGACACGCCTTTGCCTTCCTGCTCTTTCAGCCCTTAGCTTGGCGCTTGTCCCAACGCTTGCCCTTGCCCAAGACAGCACGGTTGCAGATGCGCTGGCCCGTGTTCCTGCCGTGGCCGCGCCTGTTTTGGCCCATTCCGATGCTATGGCCCGTGTCACAGGGGCGATGGCGGTCTGCACTTTGGCCGTCAGCGATCCCAAAGCCGCCGCAACCCTGCTGCAAGACGCAGGCTGGCTGGCCCAACCCGCCGAGGCGGGCGAGGTGATTTTTGCCGATACCGCAGACGCCGCCACCTTTGCAACAATGGCAGATCAGGGCGGCGAATGCAGCGTCAGCACCACCGTGTCAGGCACGGCAGATGTGATGAAGAATTTCTTCGACACCACCGACGCGCTGGGTTGGCCCGCTTTTGACTGGGCCGATGACAGCGGCCAAGGCTGCCTAACCGCCACCCTAGACGCCGCCCTTGCCGTGGCGATTACAGGCGCAGATGGCACCTGCCCGTCGCCAGACACCGCCACCATCACCTTCACCGCCCCACAATAACCACCACATTAGGCATCTCTTATGCGTAACCTTCTTGTTTCAACCGCCACCCTTTTCGCCCTGTCTGGCGCAGCCATGGCCAATCCTGCCGAAGAAATGGAAATTGGCATGGCCGCCTGCCTGTATAACGGCGGCGATGCACAATCTGTCTATGACTCGCTTGTCGAATTTGGTTGGGATGGCGACGCTGATGAAGAGGCGGGCGTTGGGTATATCTACCCCGAAGGCAGCGAAAACACCGTGCTGACAGTCGCCTTAGACGGATCGTGGTGCAATGTCGAAAGCTTTGTCCAAAGCAGCGAAGACAGCGCGATGCAACTGTTGGGCCTGATCGAGGGCGACGGCGGCAATTACGATGTCAGCTATGACAAGGATGAAATGGGCTGCACCCAATTCGGCCTTGGCGATGGCTGGAAGGTCACCGTCCTGTCAGGTGGCCAAGACCCAATTTGCGGCGCAGAAGATAACAGCGCCGTGCGCTTTGAATTTCCGATAGAATAGGCGCAGCCCGCGCCTGTTTTCAAACCGAACGCACAAAGGAACGCCCCAGATGGCCGTACTCGTCAACGAAAACACCCGTCTCATCTGCCAAGGCTTTACGGGCAGCCAAGGCACTTTCCATTCGGAACAGGCCATTGCTTACGGCACTAAAATGGTCGGCGGCGTGACCCCTGGCAAAGGCGGCTCGCAGCACCTGAACCTGCCTGTGTTTGATTCCGTGCACGAGGCGCGGGCCAAAACGCAGGCCAATGCCACCGTTATCTATGTGCCGCCACCCTTCGCCGCGGATTCGATTTTGGAAGCGATTGACGCCGAAATGGAGCTGATCGTTTGCATCACCGAAGGCATCCCCGTGCTGGATATGATGAAGGTCAAACGCGCGATCCAAAACAGCAAATCGCGCCTGATCGGCCCCAACTGCCCAGGCGTTATCACGCCAGACGCGTGCAAAATCGGCATCATGCCGGGCCATATCCACCGCCGTGGCTCGGTCGGTGTTGTCTCCCGCTCTGGCACCCTGACGTATGAGGCGGTTAAGCAAACCTCCGACCTTGGCCTTGGCCAATCCACCGCTGTCGGCATCGGCGGCGATCCTATCAAAGGCACCGAACATATCGACGTGTTAGAGATGTTCTTGGCCGACCCTGAAACCCATTCCATCATCATGATTGGCGAAATCGGCGGGTCAGCCGAGGAAGACGCAGCGCAGTTCTTGGCAGACGAGAAAAAGCGCGGCCGCTGGAAACCCACCGCAGGCTTTATCGCAGGCCGCACCGCCCCCGCAGGCCGCCGCATGGGCCACGCTGGCGCGATTGTATCGGGCGGCAAGGGCGATGCGGAATCCAAGATCGAAGCCATGAAACGCGCAGGCATCGTGGTGGCTGATAGCCCCGCAGGTCTGGGCGAGGCTGTGATGAAAGCGATTAAGGGCTAAAGCCCAAACTCTGTATTAACCAAAACAGGTTAGGGCGGTGGGCAAGGCCTGCCGCCATAACGCCAAAAGGCTAGCCGACAAAATCTTCTGCAAATCCGTGCCCGCCAACCGAAAAAGGCATCCCCATGACCGAAGCCACCCCCACCGCCCAATTCCGCGCCGCGTCTTTCCTTGATGGGGCCAACGCCGATTACATCGACCAGATGGCCGCGCGTCACGCCGCCGACCCGTCATCGGTCGATGCGGCTTGGGCCGCTTTCTTTGCCGAACTGGGTGAGCCTGCCGCCAACGCCCGCGCGCAGGCGCAGGGCCCGTCATGGGCGCGCGCCGATTGGCCGCCGCAGCCCACGGGGGACACCATGGGCGCGCTGACAGGCGAATGGCCCGCCGCCCCCGATGCCAAGGGCGCGGCCAAGAAAATCACCGAAAAGGCCGCCGATAAGGGTGTGGCCCTGACGGACGAGCAGCTACAACGCGCCGTGCTGGATTCCATCCGCGCCATCATGATCATCCGCGCCTA
>CAXNEP010000329.1:0-3405 GCA_964200865.1 Cypionkella sp.
CTTAGGCTTCCGCGTGTAACATGGCGATCCTCGGCCAAAGCCACGTCAAAACGCCCGCAGACCCGATGCAGGTCTGACACAAATTGTTCGACGGGCAACTGATCTGGGGTGATTCGCGTCATCATGCCCGCAGTGTAGCGCGCGCGCCCATATAGTTGCAACTGCAACGACATCAGGGGCCTTTAATGTCGCCTCAGTCCGCTAGTGTTGTCGTCGCAGTCCAAGAACAACGTGCGCTGCGCGCACTAACCTAAATCAGGGAAAACAGGGAGGAGACCATGCTGGATTTTGGCATGATGATCGGGGGCCGCAAGGTCGCCGCGCGGGAAACTTTTGCGGTTTATAATCCAGCTACGGGCGCGCTGGTTGGCCATGCGCCGAACGCCTCGGTGGCGGACCTGGACGATGCGGTGACGGCCGCACAAGCGGCCTATCCCGCATGGTCACGGATGCCAGATGCCGAACGCCAAGCCGCCTGCGCCGCGCTGGCGGGTAAGCTGGGCGATCATGCCGAAGAGATTGCCCGCCTGCTGACGCTGGAACAGGGCAAGCCTATGGGGGCACTTGGCTCGCGCTGGGAAATGGGCGGCGCGCAGGCTTGGGCGGGGTTTACCGCTGGGCTGTCGATGCCTGTAAAGGTTCTGCAAGATGATGATACAGGCCGCGTCGAGCTGCACCGCAAACCCTTGGGCGTTGTGGGGTCGATCACGCCGTGGAATTTCCCTGTCATGATTGCCATTTGGCATATTCTGCCTGCCCTGCGGGCGGGCAATACTGTCGTAATCAAGCCATCGCCCTATACGCCGCTGTCGACGCTGCGCACGGTTGAGGTGCTGAACGCGATCTTGCCTAAGGGTGTTTTGAACATCGTCACCTCGGATGACAAGCTGGCCAATATTGGCGCGGCCATGTCGGCGCATGAGGGTATTCGCAAGATTGTGTTTACTGGTTCCTGCGCAACGGGTGAAAAGGTTATGCAAACCGCCGCCCGCACCATGAAGCGCCTAACGCTGGAAATGGGCGGCAATGATGCTGGCATTGTTCTGCCAGATTGCGACCCTGCGGCCATTGCCGAGGGGCTGTTTTGGGGTGCCTTTATCAACAATGGGCAGACCTGCGCTGCGATGAAGCGGCTGTATGTGCCAGACAATCTGCACGAGGCGGTGTGTGACGCGCTGGTTGCATATGCGCGCAATGTGCCGATGGGCGACGGGATGCAAGACGGCATCGCCCTTGGCCCCGTGAACAACCAAATGCAGCATGATAAGGTCAGCCGTCTTGTGGCTGCGGCTGCGCGCGATGGGCGCATTTTGCTAGGCGGCGCGGCGGATGAGGGGCTGTTCTTTCCCGTCACGCTGGCCACAGACCTGCCTGCGGATGCCCCGCTGATTGTCGAAGAACAGTTTGGCCCCGCGCTGCCGATCATCCGCTACACCGACGTTGATGAGGCGATTGCCGCCGCCAATGCCAGTGAAAACGGTCTGGGCGGTTCGGTTTGGTCTAAAGACATCGCAAGGGCGAAAGAGATTGCGCTGCGGATGGAGTGCGGTTCGGTCTGGATCAACAAGCACGGCGCGATTCAGCCCAACGCCCCTTTTGGCGGGGTCAAAAAATCGGGCCTTGGCGTGGAATTTGGCGAAGAAGGCCTCTTCGAGAACACCGATATTCAAACGATTTTCAGCTGACCTACGGGCGGCGCGGTGTTGCAGCCGCGCCTTCCTAAAGGTCAAGGGCCAAGCCCTTGCGTATCAGCGACTAGGAGACAAAGATGACAGAGACATTCGACTATATCGTGGTCGGCGGCGGGTCTTCGGGCTGCGTCATGGCCAACCGCCTTTCAGAAAACCCCACAACCCGCGTGCTGCTGATTGAAAGCGGCCACAAGGATGGGCATCCGTGGATACACATCCCTTCGACCTTTTTTAAGGTTATCGAAAAGGGCCGCGATATTGTGGCCTATGTGGGCGAGCCGACACCCGAAGTGAACAACCGCCCCAGCATTGTTATTCAGGGGCATGTGATTGGCGGCGGGTCTTCGGTGAACGCGATGCTGTATATTCGCGGCCATGCCAATGATTACAACCAATGGGCGCAGCTGGGCAATCGCGGCTGGGCCTATGACGATGTTTTGCCCGTGTTCCGCGATATGGAAAGCAACGCGGTTGTTGATGACGAGTTCCACGGCACCAAGGGCGAGTTGCACGTATCTAAGACCCGCCATCAGCACCCGCTGTGCAAGGCCTTTGTCGAAGCGGCGACGCAGGTTGGTCTGCCGCATAACCCCGATTTTAACGGGGCACAGCAGGAAGGCGTGGGGTTTTATCAAACCACCACCCATGACGGTAAACGTTGGTCAGCCGCGCAGGCCTTTTTGCGCACGGCGGAAAAGCGCAGCAATCTGACAATCCGCACGCAAACCCGCGTGGCGCGGGTGACTTTTGACGGCACGCGCGCAACTGGCGTGATGCTGGAAGATGGCACAGTGATTGCGGCGACTGCCGAAGTGATCCTTTGCGCTGGCGCGATTGAAACCCCGCGTCTTTTGCAGCTTTCGGGCGTTGGGCCATCTGCGCATTTGCAATCGCATGGCATTGCAGTTGTTTCCGATCTGCCCGGCGTGGGCGAGAATTTCCAAGACCATTTGGAAAGCACCGTTCAGGGCGAAACCCATGATGCGATCAGCCTGATGGGGCAGGATAAGGGCCTGAAGGCGGCGCTGCATTTTCTGCAATATACGACCACGAAACAGGGGCTTATGACCTCGAACGTGGTGGAATGCGGCGGCTTTGCTGATGTGTCGGGCGCAGGTCAGCCCGATATCCAGTTTCACGTTTTGCCCTTTATGGTGGGCTGGGCCGACCGCGCGCCGATTGAAAAACACGGCATTGCAATTGGCCCCTGCTTCTTGCGGCCCAAATCGCGCGGCTCGGTGCGCCTACGCTCGGCCAATCCGCAGGACAAGGCGCTGTTTGATGCGGGCAGTTTCAAGGACAGCGACGATCTAGAGGTGCTGGTGCGCGGCGTGTTGAAGGGCATTGAAATCCTAGAGGCCCCCGCCTTGGCCAAACTGATCAAACGCCGCCATTTGCCCGAACCTGGGCTGGAAAAAGACCTTGACGGGCTGCGCCACTACATCCGCCAAACCGCCAAAACTGTGTTTCATCCCTGCGGCACGGCCAAGATGGGCCCCGACAGTGACCGCATGGCCGTTGTGGACGGCGAATTGCGGGTGCGCGGCGTGACGGGTCTGCGCGTGGCCGATGCCTCGGTCATGCCAACACTGGTTTCGGGCAATACCAACGCGCCGACGATGATGATCGCCGAACGCTGCGCCCGTTTCATTAAGACCAACAAAAACAGGATCGCGGCCTGACCGCGTATCCATTCACTCTGGGAGGAGAGACG
>CAXNEP010000330.1:0-3388 GCA_964200865.1 Cypionkella sp.
GCTTGCGGGGCCATGGGGCGGGTTTGAATGTCATGTCATCCTCACAAAGCTGATACAGAAATCATGCCAAGATCGGCATCTTGGCCCAGTGGGTTGCGCAGGGGCAGGCCCAGTTGCGACGCGTCAATTTCAAAAACATCGCCTGTCTGCGTGGCGAAGTTATCGGCAAAAGACAGGGTTGCGGTGCCAAACATATGTACATGCAGATCGCCAGGCCGGCGGAACACGTCATATTTGAAATGGTGATGTTCCAAATTGGCAAAGCTGTGCGACATGTTGGCAGCCCCCGATAGGAATGGCTTTTCCCAAACCACCTGCCCGCCGCGCAAAATGCGGCTTGCCCCACGAATATCTTCGGGCAAATCGCCAATCAGAATTTCGGGGCCAAAGCTGGCAGGGCGCAGTTTGGAATGGGCAAGGTAAAGGTAATTGATCCGTTCGGTCACATGGTCGGAAAATTCATTCGCCACAGCCCAGCCAATGCGGCGGGGGTTGCCTGCGCCATCAATCAGGTAAATGCCTGCAATTTCGGGCTCTTCCCCACCATCCAGCGCAAAGGCGGGGGCGTTAAGGGGGGCATTTGGGGCAATGGCATTGTGGCCGTTGCCCTTGTAAAACCATTCGGGCTGCACGCCGATGGTGCCCGCATCTGGTTTGCCATCGGCAAGACCCATCTGAAACATCTTCATCGAATCTGACAGATCTGCGCCCTGCAGTTTTGTATGCATCGCATCGCGGGCTGCGGCAGAGCCCAAATGGGTAAGCCCCGTGCCCGTTAGGTGCATATGCGCGGGGTCGGGGTGGGTAATGGGCAGGGCCATGCGCCCAGCGGCGGCCAAGGCGGGCAGGTTCACGGCCGCGCCAAGCCCGCGCGCCATGATAACATCGCGCAGACTGCGCCCGCTTTGCGCCGCCTCGACCGCAAGGGCATAGCTGCTGGCCGCGCCGTTCACCAAGGCGGCCTCGCCCCCATCGCGCACGACAACGGCAATCTGGCCCGCTTCGTCTAAGATTTGGCTGATAAACATGATGTCCTACTTATTTTTGTTATAAACGTCGAAGATCACAGCGGCCAGCAAGACCAGCCCTTTGATGACCTGTTGATAATCAATACCGATGCCCAAAATTGACATGCCATTGTTCATAACGCCCATAATAAGGGCGCCCACCACAACACCGATAATCTTACCCACACCGCCCGACATAGACGCGCCGCCGATAAACACCGCCGCGATCACATCAAGTTCAAACCCACCGCCCGCCTTGGGCGTGGCCGAATTTAGCCGCGCGGCCACGATCATGCCCGCCAGCGCCGCCAAAACGCCCATGTTCACAAAGGTTAAAAACACCAATCGGTCGGTTTTGATGCCCGAAAGCTTGGCCGCCTTTTCATTGCCGCCCAGCGCGTAAATCCGCCGCCCCATCACGGTGTTTTCGGTGAAAAACGCATAAACAATCGTCAGGATAGACAGCACAATCACCACGTTCGGCAGCCCGCGAAAGGTCGCCAATTTGTAGCCCACGAAAATCAGCGCGGCTGCGACAATCAGGTTGCGCAGGGCGAACATAATCATCGGTTCGGGGGTAATGCCAAAGGTCACATCGCTTTTGCGCGCGCGCCAGCCGATGTAAATGATGACAATCGCCGCCAAAACCACCACGGCCAGCGCGGTCATATTCGGTTTATCGACGCCAAACACATCGGGGATGAACCCCGTTGACAGCGACTGAAAGCTTTTTGGGAAGGGGCCAATGTTTTGCCCATTTAGCAGCCACAGGGTTAGGCCGCGAAACACCAACATGCCTGCCAGCGTGACAATAAACGAAGGGATACGCCAATAGGCAATCCAATACCCCTGCGCCGCGCCGATCAGCATACCGACCAGCAGCACCAGCGGAATGACCACATAAACGGGCAAGCCCATGTTAACGGTTAGCACTGCGGCAACAGCGCCTGTAAAGCCAACAACACTGCCCACCGACAAGTCGATATGCCCCGCGACGATAACCAGCAGCATGCCCAGCGCCATGATGATGACGTAAGAGTTTTGCAAGAAAAGGTTGGTGATGTTTTGCGCCGAAAGGAAATCTACCCCCAGCGTCAGCTGAACCACCACAGTGAAAAACAGCACAATGGCCACCAGCGCCATCAACATGCCATTCTCGCGCAGATGCGCGCCCAAACGCGCGCTCATATCCTGATCCTGTGCCATTTACGCGGCCCTCCCCTTGGTTTTGCGGGCGTTTTCGCCACCGTTTTTGGTCTGCGTTTCTTTGCCCTTTAGGATAAGGGCCATGATTTTTTCTTGGCTGGCCTCGGCGCGGGTCAACTCGCCCACAATCGCGCCTTCGTTCATGACATAGATACGGTCACACATGCCCAAAAGTTCGGGCATTTCGGACGAGATCATCAAAACCCCGCGCCCCTGCGCCGCCAGATCGTTCATGATTGAATAAATTTCGAACTTTGCGCCAACATCAATCCCGCGCGTCGGCTCGTCCAGAATAAGCACTTGCGGATCGGTGAACAGCCATTTTGACAGCACCACCTTTTGCTGATTGCCGCCCGAAAGGTTGACCACCTTTTGAAACACCGACGGCGTGCGAATGGCCAGTTGTTCGCGGTAGCTGTCCGCCACCTGCGTCTCGCGCCGCGCATCCAGAACGCCGCGCGTGGAAATGCCTTCCAGGTTGGCAAGGCTGATATTGCGCACAATAGGCTCTTCCAGCACCAGCCCCAGCGATTTGCGATCTTCGGTCACATAAGACAGACCTGCGGCAATGGCCGAAGACACGGTGCTGCAATCCACCTCGCGCCCTGCCATTTTGACATGGCCCGAGATATTCTTGCCATAGCTGCGGCCAAAAAGGCTCATTGCCAATTCGGTGCGGCCCGTGCCCATTAGGCCCGCGATGCCCACAATCTCGCCTTTGCGCACATTCAGGGCCACATTCTTAATCATCTGCCGCCCCGCTTGTTCGGGGTGCCAGACGTTCCAATCTTGCACCTCTAGCAGCACTTCGCCCACATTTGGCGTGCGTGCGGGATAGCGGTTGGCCATATCGCGGCCCACCATATCGCGGATAATGCGGTCTTCGGTGATGTCGGCCTTATCCAGCGTTGAGATAGACGCGCCATCGCGTATCACTGTTACGCGGTCTGCCACACGATTGATTTCATTCAATTTATGCGAAATGATGATCGAGGTGACGCCCTGCGCCTTTAACTCTAACAGCAAATCCAGCAATTTTTGGCTGTCATTTTCCTGCAAGGCAGCGGTGGGTTCGTCCAAAATCAGCAGGCGCACGTTTTTCGCCAGCGCCTTGGCAATTTCGATCAGTTGCTGTTTGCCAACGCCCAGCTTTTCCACCTTGGTGGTGGGGGCAT
>CAXNEP010000331.1:0-3383 GCA_964200865.1 Cypionkella sp.
TGCCCACGGGCATAAAGGCTGGCGTGCGGATTTGCCCGCGCGGGGTATGGATCACGCCCGTGCGCGCAGCCCCATCTATGGCCTGTAAATCAAAGCGAAATGGGGGGGGCATATCAGTCTCCATAGGTTTTTATTGCTATTTAGGACGAATGTCTGCAAAAGGGAAATGGCTTCACAACCCCTGGGTGATCCATGGCAGAAAACGCAACTGGACAACGGCGCACAGGTGCTGCGCGGCGGGCAGAAATCGCGGCGGCAGCGCGCGATTGCCTTATTGAATTTGGCTATGCGGGCCTGACGGCGCGGCGCGTGGCGGGGCGGGCGGGCATATCGCTGGGCCATCTGACCTATCATTTTTCCAATATGGCCGAGGTGATGGCCGAGGCCTACCGCCTTGTTTCGCAAGACCTTTCTGCCACTGCCCCGATTGGAGAGTTGACAGGCCTAAGCCCCACCGAACGCTTTGCCAAATATCTGCAATCCATCTATGCGCCCGAAACCCTAACGCCGCAAAACATTCGGCTGCGGGTGGATCTATGGTCTGCGGCGCAAGAAATCCCTGAAGTGTCCGAAATAGAGCGCGCCCTATACGAAGAACAGCGCGCGCGCATCGAGGCGCATCTGACCGCCATTTCCGACCCATGGAAAACGGGCCGTATCCCCGCTGTGCAAGGCTTTGTGATGGCCACGCTGGACGGGCTGTGGCTGGATTACATGCGCCACGGTGATATCGAAGGCATTGATGCTGCCATCGACGCCTGCGCGCTGTTTGCCAAAATGCGCCTTGGCGGAAGTTAGGGGGGCTTTGCCCCCCTCGCTTCGCTCACCCCCCAAGGTATTTTTAGAGTTAGGAAGCGCAAAAGGCGTCTAGGCTTCCTAACTCTGAAAATACCTTGGGGTGAATGGCCCGAAGGGACAGAGGGGCAAAGCCCCTAAGCTTGCGACGCACCTTCGCAGGCTTTTACACGACCCGCTTTGGCAATCTGCTTTCAAACCATGCGAACAGTGCCACAATGACGCCTGCGATGATGAGGTAGACCAAGGCCAGCAGCAAGAGCGGCTCGTAGATGATAAACGTATCTTGGCGCACACGGCTGGCCACGGCGTAGATATCGATTACAGTAATGGTGGCGACCAGCGGGGTGGATTTCATTTGCAGCACGGTTTCCCCGCCAATGGTCGGCAGCACGCGCGCCACGGCTTGGGGCAGCCAGATGCGGCGGAAGATGCCCCAGCGCGACATGCCAAAGGCGCGGGCGGCCTCTAGCTGGCCTTGCGGCACGCCTTTGAACGCGCCGCGCATTACCTCGCCCTCATATCCCGCAACAGATAGGGTAAGCGCCAGCACCGCATAGGGCCAAGCTTGGCGCAGAATGGGCCACAGATCAGATTCGCGAATCCACGGATACATTGGAAACAGGCTGCCAAGGCCATAGTACAACAGCCACAGTTGCAGCAGCAGCGGCGTGCCACGGATGACGGTGCAAAAGGCCTGCGCGGGGCGGGCCAGATACCATGGCCCTGCCGCCTGCGCAAAGCCGATGGGAATGGCAAGGATGAACCCAAGCACCATGGTTACAACCAATATCCAGATCGTGTTCCAAACACCCTGAAAGATCATGCCTTGGTATTTTGGGGTTTGCAGCCAAGACCAGTTCAGCGCCAATGCGCAATAGGCGATGATGCCAATGCCCATGGCCGCAAGCACCCAGCGGCGCAGCGGCATATGGGTGCGGATGGGGTCAAATAGGCTCATACCCCACCCCGTTTGGTGCCTTTGTTCGCCCATGCTTCGATGCGCGCGAATATCTGGTTTGACACCAGCGACATGCACAAAAACAGCACCCCTGCCGCCATGAAGAATGTGAAGAATGCCTTGGTCGTACCTGCGGCTTGGCGACTTTCTTGTACCAATTCGTTAAAGCCCACCACGGCCAGCAGGGCGGTGTCTTTGGTGACAATCATCCATAGATTTGCCATGCCAGGAATCGCGGCGGGCAGCATCAGGGGCAGTGTAATGCGACGCGCAACCAGCAGGGGCGACATGCCCATCGCGCGGGCGGCCTCGATCTGGCCTGCGGGCACGGATTGGATTGCGCCGCGCAACACTTCGGTGGCATAGGCCCCTTGCACCACGCCCAGCACCATAATGCCAGCGGCGACGCCCGAAATTTGAATACGCGCGTAGCCCATGGCCAGCAGCGCTTGGTTCACCAAATCGGTGACGGCAAAGTACAAAATCAAAATCAACACAAGTTCGGGGATGGCGCGCACAAGGGTGGTATACAGCCCCAGCAAATCGCGCGTCAGCGGGCCGCCGTACAGTTTGCCAAAGGCACCCAAGGTTCCCAAAAACATGCCTACCCCGTAAGCACCCAGTGCAATCAGCACCGTATTGCCAAGCCCGCGCAGCAAATTCGCCCCCCAACCGGGGGGCGAATAGGCCAGCAGATCTAGGCTTGCCGAAAGGGCAGAGCCATCGGCCATCATCAATCGCCGTAGATCGACGAGGTGAAGTATTTCGCCGTGATCGCATCATAGGTGCCATCGGCGCGAATATCGGCGATAGCTTTGTTTATTTTGGCTTTCAGATCTTCTTCGCCCTTGCGCAGACCTGCGCCCACGCCAAGACCCAGCACTTCTTTGTCATCGGCAACAAAGCCGCCGCTTTCGCAGCAGGCTTTGCCCGCATCAGAGGCCAAGAACGCGTCCAGCGTGATGCTGTCTGCTTGGGTGGCGTCAATGCGGCCTGCAGCAAGGTCTTGGTTCGCTTCATCTTGCGTCGCATAAACCTTCACCTCGGCTGCGCCCGCGGCAAAGTACTTCTGCACGTAGACTTCGTGAATGGTGCTGCCCTGCACGCCGATGATTTTGCCAGCCAGACCTTCAGGGGTTGCGGTGATGCCCGACCCTTTTGCCACAGCAACGCCCGTTGGGGTGTTGTAGTATTTATCCGAGAAATCAATCGTTTGCATACGCTCTTGCGTGATCGACATCGATGCCATGATCACGTCAATTTGCCCCGATGTCAGCGAGGGGATGATTCCATCCCATGCCACGGGGGTGATGACGCAGTCCATTGCAGCGGATTTGCAGATGGCGTTGATGAAATCAATTTCCCAGCCTTCCCAGTTGCCCGAAGCATCGGGGCTGGCAAAGGGTGGATAGGCTTCGGCGGCGATGCCAACTTTCACTTGCTGGGCAGATGCGGCCCCTGCCACCAAAGACAGAACTACCGCGGCTGCGAATTTTGTTAGTGTTTTCATAGTGTCCTCACTGTTAGCGCGCGGGTTTATCCCACGCTGGATAAAAACTGCTTTAGCCGCGCCGATTGGGGCGCGCCAAACACAGCCGAGGGTGGCCCCTCTTCTTCGATCACGCCA
>CAXNEP010000332.1:0-3369 GCA_964200865.1 Cypionkella sp.
TGCCGATTATTGGCTGGCTGCACGAGATGAAACAGCTAAACCGCGAAAAGGCGTTGGATTTTTATGCCCGCCATTACGCGCCCAACAATGCAATTCTGGTTGTGGCGGGCGATGTCGACCCAGCGGCGGTGCGGGAATTGGCACAAACCCATTACGGCCCGCTGAAGCCCAGCGAAACCCTGCCCCCGCGCCTGCGCCCGTCCGAGCCGCCCCAATTGGCCGCGCGCCGCCTGACTATGGCCGATGCCCGCGTGGCCCAACCCTATATCATGCGCAGCTATCTTGCGCCCGAACGCAATGCGGGCGATCAAAAACAGGCGGCGGCGATAACCATTTTGGCCGAGGTGCTGGGCGGGTCTGGCACAACATCGGTTCTGTCGCGCGCACTGCAATTTGACAGCCAAATCGCGGTATATTCAGGTGCGGGCTATGTCGGCGTATCGGTTGATCCCACGACATTTTCGCTGATTGTGGTGCCAAGCGCGGGCGTATCTATGGCAGATGCCGAAAAGGCGCTGGATGATACATTGGCTAAATTCATGGAAACGGGCGTTGATACCGATGATTTGGCTCGCATCAAAACTCAAGTGCGTGCGGCAGAAATTTACGCGCGCGACAATGCAGGGGATCTGGCCCGCAGCTATGGCGCGGCGCTGGCCGTGGGGCTTAGCGTGCAAGATGTGCAAGATTGGCCCGCAGCCTTGGACGCGGTCACCGAAGCGGATGTCATGGAAGCCGCCCGCGCTGTGTTAATCCCTGAAAACTCGGTCACAGGTTGGTTAGAAACAAAGGCAGCCCCATGATTCGCGCCCTTTTCATTACACTTGCCCTGCTTGTCGCCAGCCCCCTGCGTGCCGAGGTGGATATTGCCGAAGTCACCTCGCAGGGGAGCATTAAGGCATGGCTGCTGGAAGACCATACCATCCCCTTCACCGCGCTGAACATTCGCTTTCAGGGCGGAACATCGCTGGACAGGGACGGCAAACGCGGCGCGGTTAACCTGATGACTGCCCTGATCGAAGAGGGCGCGGGCGATTTGGATGCGCAGGGATTTGCCAAGGCGCGTGATGATTTGGCCGCCAGTTTTGCCTTTCGCTCTGACGCAGATGGTATCAGCGTTTCGGCGCGATTTTTGACCGAAAACCGCGATACGGCGCTGGCGCTGTTGGCGGAGGCGCTGACCAAACCCCGCTTTGACCAAGACGCGATAGACCGTGTGCGCGGCCAAGTTTTGGCGGGAATCGAGGCGGATGCCAAAGACCCCAGCGCAATTGCGGCCACCCTTTCCAGCGCCGCGATTTATGGCAGCCATCCCTATGGCAGTGATGATGCAGGCACCATTGAATCGGTGAACGCCCTGACAAGGCAGGATATTTTAGACGCATTTGCCGATGCCATTGCTGCTGACCGCATGGTGATTGGGGCGGCGGGCGACATGACTGCCGCCGAATTGGGCGCGGCATTGGATGGGCTTTTGGGCGGGCTGCCCAAAGCGGGCGCGCCCCTGCCCCCCAAAGCCAGCCCGAATTTTCAAGGCGGCATCACGGTGCAAGATTTTCCTGGCCCCCAATCGACCGTGCTGTTTTCCCAAAGCGGGATCAACGTGAAAGACCCCGATTTTATGGCCGGCAGCCTGATAAACGAAATCTTTGGCGGTGGCCGTTTTACCGTCCGATTGATGACCGAACTGCGCGACAAGCGCGGCCTGACCTATGGGGTTGGCACGGGTTTGGCCAGCATGGCCTACGGCGAATCGATGGATGGCAGCTTTCAGGCCAGCAATGAAAAGGTGGCAGAAGCAGTGGATGTGCTGCGCACCGAATGGGCGAAAATGGCGGCGGGCGATGTTACGCAGGCTGAATTGGATGCGGCCAAAACCTATATGATTGGCGCCTATCCGCTGCGCTGGGATGGCAACGGCTCCATCGCGTCAATTCTGGTTGGGATGCAGGTCAACGGCTTTGCGATTGATTATCCCAAAACCCGCAACGACCTTGTGCGCGCGCTGACGCTGGATGATGTCAACCGCGTGGCGCAGCGGCTTTTGCAGCCCGATCAGCTGCAAATCACCGTGGTTGGGCAACCAGAACCCCCGCCGAAATAGGCGGCGAATCTCTGGCTCTGTGGTGTAGAAGCTGCTAGAGATGGGGGTATGAACGCTGTACACCCCAATATAGGCGATGCTGCCCGCCCTGTGATCCGCGCCTTGGACGAAGCCGCGATCAACAGAATTGCGGCTGGCGAGGTGGTAGAACGTCCTGCGTCTGCGGTCAAAGAACTGGTCGAAAACGCCATTGATGCGGGTGCCAGCAGCATTAGGGTAGATTATGCTGCGGGGGGCAAGGTGCTGATCCGCGTCACCGACGATGGTTGCGGGATGTCGGCGGATGATTTGCCCTTGGCCGTGGCGCGGCATGCGACATCCAAGATTGATGGATCGGATTTACTGAACATTCGTTCATTTGGCTTTCGTGGCGAGGCGCTTGCATCATTGGGCGCGGTTGGGCGACTGGCCTTGACCAGCCGCAGTGATGGGCAAATGGGCGCAAGCCTGACGGTAGAAGGTGGGCGCATGGGCGCTGTGCGGCCCGCATCGGCGGCGCGCGGCACAGTGATCGAGTTGCGCGATTTGTTCTATGCCACGCCCGCGCGGTTGAAATTTCTGCGGTCTGACCGCGCCGAGGCGCAGGCGATTGCAGATGTGATGCGCCGCCTTGCCATGGCGCAGCCCAAAGTTTCTTTTGTTTTGTCCGAACTTAGCGATGGCGAAGCGCCCCGTCAAATTTTTCGCAGCGAGGCGGGAACAGGCGATTTCTTTGATGCGCTGCACGGGCGGTTGGCCAATTTGCTGGGCCGCGACTTTGTCGAGAATGCGCTGGCGATAGATGTCGAACGCGAAGGGATGCGGCTGACAGGCTATGCCGCGCTGCCGACCTATTCGCGGGGCACATCTGTACAGCAATTTATGTTTGTGAATGGCAGGCCCGTTCTTGACCGCGTTTTGCTGGGCGCGCTGCGCGTGGCCTATTTCGATGTTTTGCCACGCGACCGCCACCCAGCTGCGGTTTTGAATGTAATCTGTGATCCTGAACGTGTGGACGTAAACGTACATCCCGCAAAATCTGAAGTGCGCTTTCGCGAGCCAGACGCCGCGCGCAGCCTGATTATTACGGGGCTGCGAACGGCGCTGTCGGGCGCGGGTCACCGCGCCAGCAGCACGGGCGGGGATGCGACGCTGGCGGCGCTGCGGCCTGAAGGGGTTTTTGCGCAAGGTGGAGAGCAGAGCCAAACGCGCGTCTATCAAATGCAACGCCCATCGCAGCCCAGCCTTGGCCGCGCGCTGGCGTGGCAAGCCCCGCAAACAGGCTT
>CAXNEP010000333.1:0-3362 GCA_964200865.1 Cypionkella sp.
GTTGTTGTGAACACAGCCATTGCCGAATCCGAAGTGCTGGCCGCCCAGCAGGCATGGTGCGGTGCCTTGGTAGGCATTAGCCAAACCAACGAAAAAGAGGGGCCAGAGGCTGCAAAAGCCATGGCTGAACAGGTCATTGATGCCGCCTATGGCTATCAAATGGGTGCGGTTTTGTTCAAGCCAACGCTAACTGTCGCGCCACAAACCTTTCGCCCAACGCGCGCAGGGGCCTTGGCCTATTTCGTTGGCGGTGACCCAGAGTTCCCCAATGACACGGGCTTTGCGTTGAAAGGTTGGACCGAGTGTTCCGTGGCCAACAACGCTATTTTCATCACGGGCGATTCGGCCACTACCATGGGCAATGTCAGCATCACGGGCAAAGACGGGGCAATCACCACGGTCGATAAAACGTGGCAGTTCGTCAAGGATGATGCGGGCGCACTGCGTATTGTGCTGCATCACTCCTCGCTGCCATATGACCCCAGCTAACTGAAAAGCTGTCGCTGGCCCTGTTTTGGGGCCAGCGAATTTCTTTTCGAATCAGAAATTTAAGCGAAAAATTCTGCCAGATTGCTGCGAATCCGCGCTAGCGGGGTTTCGCCCTGCATATCGGGCACAAAGGCCTGCCCCGTAATGGCTTGAAAGGCGGCGATATAGGTCTGCGCGGTTTGTGCGATCATCTCGGCGGGAATTTCTGGGATCGGGTCAACATAAGGATCGCAGCGCGCGCCCACCCATGCGCGGATGACATCCTTGTCAAAGCTGGGCGGGCGCGTGCCTGCGGTGAACGCCGCTTGATACCCATCGGCAATCCAATAGCGGCTGGAATCGGGGGTGTGAATCTCATCGGCCAGCAGAATGCGCCCCGTCTCGTCGGTGCCAAATTCATACTTTGTATCCACCAAAATCAGCCCCTGTTTCGCAGCCATCTCTTGCCCACGTGCGAATAGCGCCAGCGAATAGGTGGATACCTGTTCCCACTGGGCAGGGGTCAGCAGGCCATTTGCGATAATCTCATCTGGAGTCAGCGGTGCGTCATGCCCGCCGTCAAATTCCTTGGACGTGGGGGTGATAATGGCATGGGGGAGCGCCTGATTGTCGCGCAATCCATTGGGCAGAGTGTGGCCATACATCTGGCGAAGACCCGCCTTGTACTGCGTTAGAACCGAGGTTGACGTTGTACCCGCCAAATACCCGCGCACCACAATTTCTACAGGCAGAATCGATACATGTCGGCCAATCACAACATTCGGGTCGGGATAGGACAACACATGATTGGGGCAAATATCGGCAGTGTGATCGAACCAATAGCGCGCCATTTGCGTCAGCACTTGTCCCTTAAACGGGATCGCCGCCAAGATGCGATCAAAGGCCGAAATCCTATCGGAGGAGATTAAGATGCGCCGCGCAGGCTGGCCGTTTGCGGCAGGCAGATCATAGCAATCGCGCACCTTGCCGAAATAGGGGTTCGGCAATTCGGCAATGCGGGCGTGATCCAGCACGCGGGTCAAATCAAGTGGAAAATCGGGCATGGTCGCCGCTCCATTCTGCTGGCTTGGCGATAGGGCGCAAGTCCCCCACTGTCAACCAACAGACCCTATTGCGGTTGCGCGATCTGCCGCAACTCGCGGAAAGACACCAGCCGCTGCGACGCCTCGTCCCACAGATGCAGCCGAACGGATGCCAAGCTTTCGCGAATGGTCAAACGCTGCGCTTCGGCCAATTCTTTATGATCGCGGATCACTTCGGGCAGGCGATAAAATGGAATCCGCGCATACAAATGATGAACGTGGTGAATGCCAATATTGCCCGAAAGCCAGCGCAAAGGCTGCGGCAGCACGTAATGCGAAGACCCTTCTAGGGCGGCATGATGCACCTGCCAGTCATCGGTTTTGGCCCAATGCGTTTCTTCAAACTGATGCTGCACGTAAAACAGCCAAACGCCTACAGTGGCTGCAATAACCGACGTGGGCAGATAGATCAGCAGCAGCGGCATCAGCCCGCCCAGCCAAACAATCAGCCCCACAAAAATACCAATCACCGCGTTCGTGCCCATGGCCGACAGCCAAAACCGCCAGCCTTGGTTCATTAGGCCCACAGGAAGGCGGTTGTGCAAAATGAACATGTAGCTTGGCCCAAGCACAAACAGCACCAAAGGGTGCCGATACAGCCGATACATCACCCGCCCAAACCACCCGCGCGCGCGATATTCGGCCACGGTTAGGGTCATCACATCACCAATGCCGCGTTGATCAAGGTTGCCGTGATGCGAGTGGTGAATGGCATGTGTGCGCCGCCACACATCATAGGGGGTCAGTGTCAGCACGCCCAAACAGCGCCCCACCCAATCTTGCAGCACCCGATTGTTGAAATAGCTGGCATGGCCGCAATCGTGCTGAATGATGAAAATACGCACCAAAAACAGCCCGTTCACCGCCGCAATGGCAAAGGCCAGCAGGTAACTGACCGACAGCGCCGCCCATGCCAGCGCCCAAAGCAGCGCAAATGGCAGCAGCGTGATTGCCAGCTCAAACACCGAACGGCGCAGATTTGGGTTGCGGTATTTTGACAGCTCTAAAACCCATTCTTTTGCCGAACGGGTGGCCGTCTGCTTAGCTTCGCTCATGTCGCGCCCTTCACGGCCGATTGGCCATCACCGCGCAAACATGCGCCTTGAAACCTAAACGCAGGGTTAACCCCGCTGCGTTTCGTTTTAGGCAATAACATAGGTCAGCGAAAGCCTTAATTCACCCGCGCTGATTTGCGCACCTTTTCGGTGGCCGATTTCAGCTGCCCACAAGCGGCCATAATATCCTCGCCGCGCGGGGTGCGGATGGGGCTGGCGTAGCCTGCGTTATAGATAATGTCGGCAAAGGCGTGGATGCGGTTGCCGCTGGATCGTTTATACGGCGCGCCCGGCCATTCGTTGAACGGGATCAGGTTCACCTTGGCAGGGATGCCTTCCAGCAGTTTGACCAACCGATGCGCGTCTTCTTTGGTGTCGTTCACGCCTTGCAGCATGACATATTCAAAGGTGATCCGTTCGCTGTTCGACAGGCCTGGGTATTCCCGCAGGGCGGCCAAAAGGGTTTCGATGTTCCACTTTTTGTTGATCGGAACCAGTTGATCGCGCACCTCATCGGTGGTGGCGTGGAACGAAACGGCCAATAGACAGCCGATTTCGGTGGCGGTGCGGGCGATTTCGGGGACAACGCCGCTGGTCGACAGGGTGATGCGGCGACGGCCCAGTGCGATGCCTTCGTTGTCCATCACGACCTTCATCGCATCGCGGACATTGTCGAAATTATACAGCGGCTCGCCCATGCCCATCAGCACGATATTGCTGATCAGCCGCGTTTCCA
>CAXNEP010000334.1:0-3351 GCA_964200865.1 Cypionkella sp.
ACCACATCGCGGTACATATAATGCGTATCAAGGCCGTTGATGCGCACCGAAACAGTCTTGCCCTTGGCGCGCCAATCAATATCGTTCAGCGCCTGAATGGCGTTTTTGCGGGCCTGTTCCTTTTCAGATGGCGCAATGGCATCTTCCAAATCCAGAAAGATGTAATCGGCATTTCCATCTGCGGCCTTGTCGATCATGGTGGGGTTGGATGCGGGCACCGCAAGTTCTGAACGTTGCAGGCGGGGTTTGCGCATGGGGAAAAGTGTATGGCTCATGTTATTGTCCTTTGAATGAAATTATTCGGCGGCGATGCGGGCGGCATCTGCGGTGTGGGATGCGTAAACAGCTTGTGCAGCAGCAACGCCCGACCCGAAGGTGATTTTGGCCCCAGCCGCCGCCATGGACAACTCGGCCAGCGCGATTGCGGTCAGGCACATGCCTTCGTTGCAATGGCCGATATGCCCAATGCGAAACACTTTGCCCGCCAGCGGCCCAAGGCCCGAGCCAAAGCTTGCGTTATACCGATCATACCCAATGCGGATGACATCGCGCGCATCCACGCCTTCGGGCGTGCGGATGGCGGTGACAGTGTCGGAATAATGCGCAGGGCTTTCGGCGCACAGATCCATGCCCCATGCCTTGACCGCCGCGCGCACGCCTGCGCCAAGGCGGCGGTGGCGGGCGATGACGTTATCTAGCCCTTCGGCCATCATCTGATCCAGCGCAGCGCGCAGCGCGTGCAGCAGTTGAACGGGCGGCGTGTAGGGGAAATAGCCTGTTTCGTTATTCTTCAACTGATCGGAAAATTCAAAAAACGCACGGCGCATGGTGGCGGTTTGGCTGGCCTTTAACGCCTTTTGGCTCACGCCCAAAATCCCCAGACCAGGCGGCATCATCATGCCCTTTTGGCTGCCTGTGACGGCCAGATCAACGCCCCAAGCATCCATTTCAAACGGGATACAGCCGATGGAGGAAACCCCATCCAGAAACAGCAGCGCGTCGTGAAAGGCATCATCCAAAGCGCGGCGCAGGGCAGCGACATCTGATGCAACACCTGTGGCAGTTTCGTTATGGGTGATGAAAACCGCCTTAATCTCGCCCGCCGTATCGGCAGCCAGTTTGCGGGCAAATTCGCTAACGGGTGCGGCCGCGCCCCAAGGCACGTCGATCAGATCAACCTTTAGCCCCAACCGCTCGGCCATTTGGGCCCACAGCATCGAAAACTGCCCGTGCCGCGCCATCAACACGCGGTCACCGGGGGAAAGGGTGTTGGTGATCGCAGCCTCCCACGCCGCGGTGCCAGACCCTGGAAACAGCATGATATGGCCGTCGATGGTGCGAAACAGCGTTTTGAGGTCGCGAAAAATGCCAAGGTTCGGCGCGCCGTAATCATGCGCGCGGTGATCTTGCATGGTGACGTTCATGGCCATCCGCACAGGTTCGGGAACGTTGGTTGGGCCGGGAATAAATAGATGGTTAATGCCAGTGCGCATAATTTCCTCCAAAATTGCTGAAAGCTCTGTCGCATTGCTGAAGGTTTGTGCAAAATGAAAAACGGTTACGCTGTAAATGCGAAGATTTACAAGTTTGTGAAATTGTAATATTGTAAAGTCCACAAACCCAAAAATGTGTACGGTGGTATGCAAAAGACCTTTATCGGCCCCCATTTGCGCAGGCTAAGGCTGGAGCGCGGCGAAACCCAAGGCCAGATGGCGCGCGCGCTGGGTATCAGCCTGTCTTACGTCAACCTATTGGAAAACAACGAAAGATCGGTGTCGGTTCAGGTGCTGCTGCGCCTGTTTGACGCCTATGGCGTGGATTGGCGCGAGATTGCCGAAGAAGACAGCACGGCGCAACTGGCCGATATTCGCGCCATCATGCAAGACCCGCTTTTCGCGCCCACGCGCCCCGATTTGCCGCAACTGCGCGCCGCCTTTGCCCATGCGCCCAGCCTTGTGCAAAGCTTTTTGGCGCTGTACCGCAGCTATCAGGTGGTGTCAGATCAACTGCTGTCGCTGATTGAAAACGACGGCCAACAGCTGACCACAACCCCCGAAGCGGCGGTGCATGATGTGTTTCGCCGCAACCGCAACCATTTTCGCGAATTGGAACAGGCGGCAGAAAGTTTTTGGCCAGCGCCCGTTGAACGGGACGAGGTTTATGTCACGCTAAAGCACCGTTTGCGCGACAAATTGGGTGTGAACGTGCGCCTGTGCCCTGTAGAAGAGCTGCCCAGTGCCCTGCGCCAATACGATGAAAAGCGGCGCGAAATTTTGCTGTCCGAAGCACTAGATCATCAAAACCGCACCTTCCAGTTGGTGCATATGGCGGGGCTGTTGGAACTGCGCGATTTGCTGGATGCCATCACCCAGCGCAGCACCATCACCGACCCGCGCGGCATGGCGCGGCTGCGGGTGGAACTGGCCAATTACTTCGCCGCCGCTGTGCTGATGCCCTATGATGCCTTTCTGGCCGAGGCGCGCGAATCGATGTACGATTTTGACCATTTGGCCACCCGCTTTGACGTAAGCTTTGAACAGGCCTGCCACCGCGCGACCACCTTGCAGCGCGAAGGCGCGCAGGGCGTGCCGTTCTTTTTCATGCGTATTGATAAGGGCGGCAACGTGACCAAGCGGTTCAATGCATCGGATTTTCACCTTGCCGAATATGGCGGTGCCTGCCCGCGGCTGGATGTGCATACCAGCTTTCGCACGCCCAGCCGTATCATCCCGCAATTTGTGGAAATGCCCGATCATAGCCAGTTTTTCGTGTTTTCCCGCACAGTGGATCGCCCCACGTGGGAGCGTCACGCGCAGGATAACCGGCTTGCCGTGGCGATGGGCTGCGCCATTCGCTATGCCCCCGAAATTGGCTATGCCGAGGGGTTTTCGATGGCCAATGCCCGCATGACCCAAATCGGCATCAACTGCCGCATTTGCCCCCGCGCAAGCTGCGATCAGCGCGCACACCAAGCCGCCATTCAGACCCAGCCCGTTGACGCGCTGCGGCGCGGCGTGACGCGGTTTGATGTCAGCTAGCCGCGCCAGCCCCCCTTGTGGGCCTTAGGGGCGATAGGCGGCCAGCCGCGCGCAAACCTCGCCCAAGGCGGTGCTGTCCACATTGGCAAAGGCTATGCGCAATTCGCGCGCGCCTTGCGCGTCGCCCTTTGGGCGAAACATGGTGCCGGGCAGGGCAAGAAGTGATGCTTTGCCCACCAAATCGCGCGCCAAATCGGGCGAGGTCATATCGAACGGGTGGCGGGCATAGGCAAAATAGGCCCCGCAGCCCAAAAGCTGCCAGCCGTCCACCTGCGCAAACCCCGCTTGCAGCGCGGCGCGGCGGGCCAAAATC
>CAXNEP010000335.1:0-3333 GCA_964200865.1 Cypionkella sp.
AATTACTTTTTGATCCTGCAAGAAGAAGGCCGCGCGATGATGCGGCAGAATGATTCCAGTTGCCTTCTGCGACCGGGGGATTTTGTGCTTATCGACAGTTCGATCCCCTCTGAATTCGTGTTCTTCGGGAACTATACGCGCCAGCTTTCGCTGCATCTACCACGCGCAGAAATGCACGCGCGCTTTGGCTATGATCTGATCCGCGGCGGCATCGCCTTGCCGCGCCAAGATGCCATGGCGATTGGAATTTCTTCGGTTGTGGCAAAAGTTGTATCGCGCGATAGCACGGGAACCATCGCCGATACCTACCTGCGCGAGGCACTGTTCGGCTTATTGGGCGCTATGCTGCATGAACGTTCTGGAAGTGAAGGGTATAAAGATATCGAAAGCGATATCAGCGGCGCGCGGGCATTAGCCTCTGGCCAAGCCTATATTGACGCGCATTACCGCAGCCCAGAATTTTCGATTACAGATATGGCCGACGATTTGGGCATTTCACTGCGGCAACTGCAGCGCGGCTTTAATGCGCTTGGAACAACCCCAACAAAATATCTACTGCAAAAGCGGCTAGAACACGTGCGGCGCGCTTTGGATGACCGATCAGCAGGGCGACGCGGGGATCTGGTATCATCCATTGCTTATGAGGCGGGCTTTTCAGACCTGTCATATTTTCACCGCTGCTACAGACGAACCTTTGGTGCAAGCCCGAAAGAGACTTTTAGATCGTCGTAAATCAGCACGCCCCGCTGACACGCTTGGATGACCAACGCAGCAGTTACTGTGCGGCGCTGATCACAATTGCGCCCTAGGTTCGTGGCTTTGTGTTTGAAATATTGAATGTGGTTGCGGGGACATCAAGTCGTTGGCGACAAAACGATGTTGTGATTCAAGCGGCGCGAAAGTCGGCCAGCAAGAACCGAAACAAATATCCAGAAAAGAGCCCGCTCGAACAGAAAGCGCCAAAGAAAGATTTTTGTTCTTTTCATAGAATCATTTAACCGATCTGCGGTCTGAGAGGCTTCTGCGTGGGGATGTCAGTTCTCTATTTTGGGCTGCGGCGGCGCGCCATGCGGTCTTCGGCAAGCTGGGCAATCTGGCAAAAGGCGACTGAAAGCATGACGCTGACTGCGGCCACGGTCCAGATCATACTGAAATCCATATAACCGCGCGATTGGTTCATCAGGTTTCCAAGACCCCGCCCAGTTGCCAGCCATTCGGCGATCATTACGCCCAGTAGGGCACGCGGAACTGTGGTGCGGATTGCGGCAAACACCCAAGGCAGCGACGCTGGAATGGCGATAAGCCGCAACTCTCGCCACACGGTGGCACCGTATGCCCGTGGCAATTCCAGCACCGAACGCGGTACCTGCGACAGGCCTTGGGTGATCATGACATAGGCGGGAAAGAAGGTAACAGAGATGGTGATCCATAATGTAACCGCCGACCCTCGGCCAAGAATAAGCACCAGTAGCGGCGTCAGGGCGACCAGCGGCATGGTTTGCGTGACCAGCGCCACAGGCAGAAAGGCCCGCGTAAAGGTTGGCGCCAACTGAGAGGTGACGGCCAAACAAAAGGCAAACGCAAGCCCCGCCATCAGCCCAAGCGCCGTGATCGGGAGGGTCTCTCCTAAGGCTTTCAACAGCTTGACCTGCGCGGCGGCAGAGCCGTCGGCAAGAAACAGATAGGTAAAGACATCGACACCTTCCTTTCAGCGCAATGCCTAACCTGTCCCCTTTGGCGCAGACGTCAGCTCAGCCTGTGCAGGGCAGGGCCAAGTTGCCGCGCGGCCATGGCAAAGCATTGCAAGCTATTCTCTTGCGGTGCTGACATGCAAAGCAGCCGCACAGGACGCTGCTTTCGCAGCCTCATGCAGGGATAGGTCTTGTAACAGGGCGGCGCAAAGCGCACCAATAAAGGCGTCTCCTGCCCCATGACTAGAGATCACCTGCACCTTTTCGGCTGGCAGGGTAAAGGCCTGGTCGTCGGGCGTTATCGCTGCCAATCCCATACTGCCCGCCGTTACGATCACGGCCTCGAACCGCGCGGCAAGCCCCTTGGCGGCATCGGCGGCGCTGTGCAAGCAGCATATTGGGTCTGCGCCCATCATCTGGGCCTCGACGGCATTCACGACCAAAACATCTACCAAAGCCACCAATTCGGGGGGCAAATCGCGGGCGGGGGCAGCATTCAACAGGGTACGAATGCCGCGTGCACGCGCGGCTTGTGCCGCGGCAACATTCAGCGCCTCGGTCACCTCGTTTTGCAAAATCAGCAGGCCCACATCCTGCCACAACGCAGCATCTTGCAGATGGTCGGGGTCTATGTGCAAATTGGCCCCAGACACGATAGTTGCGGCGTAATCGCCCTGCCCGTCCAAAATTGCCACGCTCATGCCAGAGCCCACCTGCGGCACAGCGGCGACAAAGCGGTCATCCACTCCGCCCGCCTGCAACGCCCTGCGCATAAAGGTGCCAAAGTCATCGCGGCCTAGCGCGCCCAGCATGCGGCTGCCCGCCCCCGCCCGCGCCACGGCGACGGCCTGATTGCCGCCCTTTCCCCCAAACTTGGGATACCAGCGCGACCCCACAGCCGTTTCGTCGCGGCGCGGCAGATGGGTCGCCTCGACCATAATATCGTAGTGCAAACTGCCAACAGTCAGGGCTACGGGAGCGGGGGGCATTCGGTTACCTCAACTGCGACGTTTGGATTGCACAGCACGCATGGTGCGGGCCAGATTAAGATCAGCGGATTTACGATCCCGCTGGGCGACAGCGACAAACAGCGCGTCCAGCAGGTTTAATTGCGCAATCCGCGCCGTGGCGTTTTCGCCCAAAAGAGGGTTGTTCTGCGCTGTTGAACAAAGCACGACGTCAACAAGCTGCGCCATCGGACTGTTTGGATAATTCGTCACCGCGATGGTGCGCGCGCCGTTTTTGCGCGCCAGTTCCACGGCTTCTATCACCGCCATCGTGCTGCCCGAATGGGAAAATGCGATTGCCACATCGTCGGGGCCGAGCAACGCCGCCGACATCATCATCATATGGGCATCGTCAAAAACACTGGCGCGAATGCCAATGCGCAGGAATTTATGCGAGACATCGCGCGCGATTTGCGCTGATCCGCCAAATCCATAAAAGTCGCGCTGGCGGGCGCGGTGAAGATAATCTGCAGCGCGATCAAACGCCTCAAGATCTAGGATAGCAAAGGTTTCCTCCAACGCCTGCATCGCTGTGCGAAAAACCTTTTGCACAATCTCGCCCGATGTATCATCGGCGGATATTTCGGAATGTAGGGCCGCAGTGTCTGATCGGTAATAGTCCACCAAGCCCTGCC
>CAXNEP010000336.1:0-3317 GCA_964200865.1 Cypionkella sp.
AAGGTTGGCGTGCCGCTGATGCGCAGGGCATCGCCCAGCGTGTGGTTGGCGGCAATCACCGCGTCCACTTCGGGCGCAGCCATACGGGCCAGTATCGGGGCGGCGTCCAAACCAAGCTCGCCCGCCAGCGCCGTCAGTGTCGCCTCATCAGGCTCGCCGCGCAGGGTAATCAGCCCGTCATGCGCGCGCTTATAGGCATCGCCACCGTGCAATTGCAGCACCGCAATAGCAAAACGCGCCGAAATCACCGAAGCATCCCCCAATATAGGAAACTCTTTGACAACAAAGCGAATATTGCCATCGACCTTGATCAATTCT
This sequence comes from Cypionkella sp., assembly GCA_964200865.1. Taxonomy (GTDB): domain Bacteria; phylum Pseudomonadota; class Alphaproteobacteria; order Rhodobacterales; family Rhodobacteraceae; genus Cypionkella. The sequence goes on from CAXNEP010000336.1 coordinate 319, forward strand.
TCAATTTCCGTAAAGGCTTTGCGGCAATATCCGCAGCGGTAATCGGTGAATTCCACAATGGTGATATCGCCATTAGGGTTGCCCCCCACCCATGACGCCCCATCGCTGAACAGTGCATCCTTGTGCTGTTGCACCAGCGCCAAATCTTCCGCCCCCTCGGCGGCTTCTTGGCGCGCTTGCAGCACCTCGATTGCCTCCATAATCACTTCGGGGTTTTCCATCAGATAGGCCTTCACCTCGGCGCGAAAGGCGGCGCGTTCGGCCTCACTCATGTCTTGGGCAAGGGCGGGCAGCGGTGCGAGTGTTAAAGCAGCGGCAAGTAGGATCGGGCGCATGGGATACCTTTTGTCAATTTACGCCAGCATAGGGGCAGGGGCGATAAGATCAACCCTGACAAAACGCAGCGGGCTGCCCCCCTCGCGGGAATGTGAAGCGGCCAGATTATGCCCCTTGGCCGATTTACAACGCAGGCGCGGGCGGCGATACTGCACGGATGATCCGCTTTGCTCGCATTATCATCGCCCTGTGCGCCGCCCTAGCCGCCTCACCTGCCGCCTCACCTGCCATTGCGCAGGAAGGCGCGCTTTCGGCATTGGCAAAGCTGGATGCGACTGCTTCGGAAATTTCCGCCGCTGGCGATGGTCTGGCCGTTTCTCTGACCCTAAGCCAGCCCGTGCCATGGCGCGTGCGGGTGCTGAACACCCCGCCGCGCCTATTGCTGGATTTTCGCGAAGTTGATTGGTCAAACCTTGCCGATCTGCCCGTGGACAGTGATGCCATTCTTGGCCTGCGCGCGGGCGTGTTTCGCCCAACATGGTCGCGCCTTGTGATCGATTTGCCGAGGCCCATGGTGGTTGCGCGCAGCGAAATGGCCACATCGGACGCGGGGGCAAGGGTGGGCGTCACCTTGCGGGCTGCCACGGACGGCGAATTTGCCGCCGCCGCCGCCTTGCCAGAGCCGCCCGAATGGGCACTACCCCGCGCCGCCGACCTGCCCCCGCCGCGCCTGCCCCCATCACAGCGCACAGGGCCGTTGATCGTGGTGCTAGACCCTGGTCACGGCGGGTTAGACCCAGGGGCCGAGCAGGGCAGCCTGTCGGAAGCGAACCTTATGCTGACCTTCGCGCGCGAGCTAAAGGAAGTTTTCCTGCGCACGGGCGAGGTGCAGGTCGTGATGACCCGCGAGGACGACATCTTTGTGCCCCTGGAAGAACGCGTATCCATTGCCCGCGCTGCCGCGGGCGATGTGTTCATCTCGCTCCACGCCGATGCTTTGGCCGAAGGGGCGGCAAAGGGGGCCACGATCTATTCCCTTTCAGAAGATGCCACGGATGCCGCCGCGCAAACCTTGGCCGAACGGCATGACCGCGATGATTTGCTGGCGGGGGTGGATTTAACCGCGCAAGATGATCTGATTGCCCGCGTGCTGATCGATATGGCACGGCTGGAAACCACCCCGCGCACAGGCCGCTTGGCGCAGGCACTGGAAAGCGCGATCAAGGCGGCGGATATCAAAATGCACCGCAACGCGCGGCAAACGGCAGGGTTTTCGGTGCTGAAATCACCCGATATCCCGTCGGTTTTGCTGGAACTTGGGTTTTTGTCATCTGATTCTGACCGCGCCAATTTGATCGACCCCGCATGGCGCGCGCGCATGGCGGATGCAATCAAGACAGGCGTTTTAGACTGGGCCGCAGCCGAGCGCGCAAGACCACCCGCGCCGTAGGGCGCAAGCGTGGCCCCGCGCCGTAGGGCGCAAGCGTGGCCCCGCGCCGTAGGGCGCAAGACCCCCTACTTTAACCCAAACCCCGTGCGGGATTGTTGCCGATCAGGGGCCAATACCCCGATAGTGCTTTGACCTTTTTCCCTGCCAGCCCTATAAGGCGCAGGCGCGAAAGGCCCCGTTCGGCCTGCCGCCCTGCCAATTGGGGAACCTGCGTGATCAGATTTGTTTTGGGCATCATCGGCGCCATATTCAGCAATATCACCTTGGCGGTGTTTTTTGGCGCGATCTCGCTGGGCGGGGTGTTTTGGGTCTATTCCGATGGGCTGCCCAGCCACGAAAGCCTTGCACAATACGCCCCCCCCACCATCAGCCGCATCTATTCGGGCGAAGGGCGCATTATTGATGAATTTGCCCAAGAGCGCCGCCTGTTTGTGCCCAGCGAAGATATTCCCAAACTGGTCAAAGACGCGTTCATTTCGGCAGAAGATAAGAATTTTTACACCCATGCGGGCTATGATGTGACCTCGATGGCCTCGGCGCTGCGCGATGCGATCACCTCGCGCGGGGCCAATTTGCGCGGCGCGTCCACCATCACCCAGCAGGTGATGAAGAACTTTCTTCTAGACGGCTCGCGCAACGTGGAACGCAAGGTCAAAGAACTGATCCTTGCATCGCGCATCGAAGAAACCCTGACCAAAGACAAAATCCTAGAGCTGTATTTGAACCAGATTTTTCTGGGCCAAAACAGCTATGGCGTGGCCGCCGCCGCGCAAACCTAGTTCAACAAATCGCTGGAAGAGTTGGCTCCGCAAGAGGCCGCGACCCTTGCCGCCATGCCAAAAGCGCCGTCCGATTATCACCCCGTTGATGACCGCGACCGCCTGCTCGAGCGGCGCAATTACGTGCTGAACGAAATGCTGCAAAACGGCTTTATCGAACAGGCCGCCTATGACGGTGCCATTGCCGCCCCGCTGCTGTCGGTGCAAAACGGCGATTACCCCGCCTACCGCCAATCTCTGCCCCCGCGCGATTATTTTACCGACGAAATTCGCCGCCAACTCTCCACCAGCTTTGGCGAGGAAGAGTTTTTCGGCGGCGGTCTGACCATTCGCGCCACGGCAGACCCCGAATTGCAGAAAATCGCCGCCCGCGCGCTGCAAAAGGGGCTGGAAAAGTTCGACCGCAACCAAGGCCTGTGGCGCGGCACGGGCAAGACCCTACCAGCCGAGGTGTTGGGGGATGAGGCCGCATGGCGCAAAGCCCTGTCCGAAGT
>CAXNEP010000337.1:0-3299 GCA_964200865.1 Cypionkella sp.
TGCAGAAGGGCGGGGTTCATCGGTTAATCCTTACCGCGAAACGGCTGAACATATTGCAGCGCCATGTCCCATGGGAAGAAAATCCACGTATCCTGCGACACCTCGGTGATATAAGTGTCGACCTGCGGCTTGCCCGAAGGTTTGGCGTAAACCGTGGCAAAATGCGCGCGCGGGTACATCTTGCGCACCAATTCCAGCGTTTTGCCCGAATCGACCAGATCATCGACAATCAAAATCCCCGTGCCATCGCCCATAAGTTCGGCCTGCGGGGCCTTGGTCATCACCGCATCGCCGCGGTCTTGCTGGGCATAGGAAATGACGGAAATTGTATCGACCACCCGCACATCCAATTCGCGCGCGACAATCATCGCAGGCACCAGCCCGCCGCGCGTGATGCCCACAACCGCCTTCCATGCGCCATTATCTGGCCCCTTGCCATCCAGCCGCCACGCCAGCGCGCGCGCATCGCGGTGGATTTGATCCCACGAAACGTGGAAGCCTTTTTCATGCGGCAAACGGTCAATCATCATGGTTCCTTTAGGTAAGTGCGACGCGCGCGCCAAGCAGGGCAAGTAGCCCGCCAAAGCTGCGGTCGATAATGGTCTTCAGGCTGATATACCGCGCCCGCGTGGCGGATGTCGAGAAGATGCGCGCCACAAGAATGTTCCAAACCGTTTCATTCAGCATCACCACGGCCAGCAGCGCGCCGTAAACCCAAATGGGCGTGGCAGGCGGCACTGTGCCAAGGAAAATGGCCGAAAACATCACAGCGGGTTTGGGGTTGGACAGCTGGGTGAACAGCCCAAGGCGAAAGGCCGACATGGGGCTGCGGGGCAGGGCGCGGGTATCGTCGGTGTTAAAGGGTGTTTTGGCATCGCGCCACAGTTTTACACCCATCCAAACCAGATAGGCCCCGCCGCCAAGTTTCAGCGCCCAAAGCAGGGCAGGGGCTGCGGCAAACAGAATGTTCAGCCCGAACATCGCGGCGCTGGCCCAAACCACCGCCCCCGCGCCAATGCCAACGGCCAGCATTGCGCCTGTTTTAAACCCTTCGGTCAGGCCCGTGCGCGCGGCCATCAGCACCGCAGGGCCAGGCGAAATGGCGGCGAAAAGCGACAGGGCGGCAAAGGCCAGAAAGGCGGTGATTGTCATGGCATACTCCTTTTCGCGCAATCTGCGCTGGCTTTGCGGCGGGGTAAAGGGGCAAACTGGGGCTGGCGCAGCGCGGGCGACTGGGTTAGCCTTACTGCAAGTTAGAGTGGAGATTGCACAAAGCTTAAGGCAATCAACCAACATGCAAGTGGTCATTCAGAAAGCAGGCAGCTAGTGGCGCAATCTTCCCCGCCCCTAGGCCAATGGCGTAAGGCGCAGCTGGCAATAGGCCACGCGTTCCATCGGCTCGCTTTCAAAGGCGCGGTACAGGGCCAAGGCGGGATGATTATCCAGTTCCGTCGCCACCCAAGCGCCATCGCAGCCCATATCCGCGCCCCATGTCAGCGCGGCCTGTACCAATCGGCGGGCGATGCCCTTGCCCTGATACGCCTCGGCCACGGCAAGATTGTCGATATACAAAACAGGCGGCGCATCGGGCTGATGCTGCACCATTGCGCGGATCTGGCCGACTGCCACATCGCCATCCATAGCCACTGTCATGAAATGCCCCTCTGCCGCTGCAAAGGTGGCAAGGCGGGCGGGGTCGATAGCCTCGTCAAACACATCTGGCGCGGGACGTGCCAGAAGATGGGTGTTTGTGGGGGTGATTTGGGTAAGGTTAATCATGGGGCCATGCATAGGGTATAGGGCACATATGGCCAAGCCCTTTGCACCACTGGCCTTTGGGCCCTGCGCGGGCTAGTTTGCCCAAAATCAAAGGAAGTCCCATGCAGCCCACCATTACCCAAACCACCCGCGCCACGGGCGCTGCCGTTTTGTCGATGGCTGCCTGCGCGGGTGTGCTGATCGCGGCCGAGTTTATGCCCGTGTCTGTCCTGTCCCCCTTGGCCGCAGGGCTGGGGGTGACCGAAGGGCAGGCGGGGCAGGCCAATGCGGTATCGGGGGCCTTTGCGGTGATCACCAGCGTTTTTATCACCACATGGGGCGGGAATTTGAACCGCAAATGGGTGCTGGCGGCGGTGGGTGGGTTGTTGATGCTGTCATCGGCGCTGATCGCGCTGGCCACAGATGTATGGGCGCTGATGGGGGGGCGGGTGTTTTTGGGCGTGGCGGTGGGGGCGTTTTGGTCACTATCCACGGCCACCATCATGCGGCTTGTTCCCCCCGCCGATGTGCCGCGCGCGCTAAGCATTATGTATTTGGGCCAAGCGGTGGCCGCTGCCTTTGCCGCGCCCATCGCCACATGGGCGGCCGCCGAATTTGGTTGGCGCGCGGTGTTTTGGGCGCTGGTGCCCATTGCGGGGGCGGTTGTGGTATGGCAGGCCGCGGCCATGCCGCCCATGGCGGGCACGGGGCGCAAAAGTTTTGCCGCGCTGCTGGGGCTGTTAAAGCGGCGCTATGTGGCGCTGGGGTTGTTGGGCGCGATGCTGTCATGGGGGGCCAGCGCGATGCTGATCTCGTACATGCGTACCTATCTAGAAGGGGTGACGCGCGGCGATGCGGGGGTGGTGACGCTGCTGTTCACCGTGCTGGGTTTGGCGGGGTTTATTGGCACTTGGGCAGGCGGGCAGCTTGCGGCGCGCCACGGGCAACGCGCGCTGGCCTTGCCTGCGGGGCTGATGGCCTTGGTGGCATTGGGGCTGGTGGCGGCACAAACTAGCCTGTGGGCGGTGGCGGGCTTTTTGGTGGTGTTTGGCGCGGCCAATACTGCCATGTCGATCATCTGGATGATGTGGCTGGCGCGCAATATCGATGACGCGCCCGAACTGGCGGGCAGTCTGATCCTGCCTGCGCTGCAACTGGCCATTATGGCAGGCGGAATGCTGGGCGGCGCGCTGCTGGATTGGGGCGGCGTGGCGGCAACCTACCTTGCCTGCGCGGGCGTGGCCGTGCTGGCGGTGGTGCTGGTCGGGACGGGGAAACGGATGGAGAAGGGGTAGTATAGCGTCGGTTTTGATCTGCTTAATCCCAAGATCAAATTGATTGCTTCGCTTGCTTTTTGTAGTAATTTTCAATCAGGCGTTGTGATTTCACTCTGAGGTAATGATGAGCAAGGCATTTCGTGTAATTCTTCGCGGATTTGGCTGGGTGATCGTTTCGGGATTTGCATTGCTCGTTGTTGTCAACACTCTTGGCATTTTCAACGGAAATGGTGATTATGCAATGGCCCGCAGCTATGAGACGGG
>CAXNEP010000338.1:0-3287 GCA_964200865.1 Cypionkella sp.
GGCAAGAATGGCAGGCGGGCAGTTTGGATTTGGAACTGCTGGGCCGATTTGTGAGCTATCCGTTTTTGCACATTAACCCGACCCATGCGATTTTTGCGGTGGTGATCTTGCTGGCTATGGGCAAGTTTGTGGGCGACGTGTTTCGCCCCACCTCCACCGCGCTTGTTTACTTTGCGTCGGGGGCTGTGGGCGCGGTTGTGTATGCCAGCGTTCCCGCCATCGAAGCGCCGCTGATGGGGGCTTATCCGGGCGATTACGGGTTGATCGGGGCGTTCACGTTTCTGATCTGGGTGCGGCTTGCGGGCACGGGGATCAACCAGCTGCGCGCCTTTAGCATGATTGGGTTTTTGCTGGCGGTGCAGTTGCTGTTTGGCCTGCTGTTTGGCGGCGGCTATGAATGGGTGGCTGATGTTTCCGCCTTTGTCGCGGGGTTTTTGCTGTCTTTCATCGCATCCCCCGGCGGGTTTGCGCGGGCCTTGGCGCGGGTGCGCCAGCGAGATTTTTAACCGCGCTTCAGCGCGCGAAAATCAGACAGTTTAAACGCGCCCATCGCGGCCCCGCTGCCGAAATAGGCAAGCACACCCGCAGCAATCAACCCCGCCAGCGCGATGTATCGCCAGCCCGTCTGGTAAAGCCAAGGCTCGATGGCCCATGCCACCCCATACAGCACCGCCCCCATGATAGCCGCCGCCGCGATAATGCGCGGCAGGCGCTGCGTGGACCTCGCATCTAGCCGCACCGCGCTGCCCATGCCCCGCGCGCCCCAGATCAATTGGGCCAGCATGATCCAAGCGGCAAGTGTCGTGGCCAAAGCGGCGGCGGCAAAGCCGATATAGGGCATCAGCCCCACGGCCAGCGCGGCATTGACCACCATCGCCATCAGCGCAAACAAAAACGGGCGGCGGGTGTCTTCGCGGGCGTAATACAAAGGCTGCCAGACCTTTTGCAGCACAAAGGCAGGCAGGCCCGCGCCGTAAATAGCCAGCGCCAGCGCCGTGGCGGTGGTATCGGCGGGCCCAAAGGCCCCGCGCTGATAGAGCACGAAGGTCAAGGCGTGGGCGATGACAACCAGCGCCACGGCAGCGGGCAGGGTTAGGGCCAGCGCAAATTCCAAGGATCGGTTCAGGCTGGATTGCGCGCCTGCCTCATCCCCCGCGCGCAAACGGCGCGCCAGATCGGGCAGCAGCACCGTGCCCACGGCAATGCCCACCACGCCAAGCGGCAGTTGATACAGACGGTCGGCATAGACCAGCCACGAAATAGCCCCTTCGGTAAAACTGGCCACTTGGCGGCCCACCAAAAGGTTAATCTGCACCACGCCCCCTGCCAGAACGGCAGGGCCTGCGATGATCAGCAAATGCTTTAAATCGGGTGTCCAGCGGGGCCAGTGCAGGCGGGCGCGAAAACCAATGCGGTGCGCAGACACCCAAGTAAAGGCCAGTTGCGCAACCCCTGTCACAGGCACAGTCCATGCCAGCGTTTGGCCCATATCCAACCCCAGCCACACCGCCAGCCCAATGGCGGCGATGAAGATCAGGTTCATCAATATCGGCACAAAGCCCGCTTCGGAAAAGCGGCCATGCGCGTTCATCACGCCCGACAAAAGAGCCACTAGCGAGATGAACAGGATATAGACAAAGGTGATGCGCCCAAAGCTGACTGCCAGATCAAAGCGCGCGTCACCCACAAACCCTGCAGCCATAGCCCAGACCAGCCACGGCATCGCCAGCGTGCCGATCAGCGTGACGATCAGCAGCACAAAGGACAGGCCTGAAAAGGCGTCCGAGGCAAAGCGCGCCGAATCCTCGCCGCCTTCTACCTTTTTGGAATACATCGGCACAAAGGCCTGATTGAACGCGCCTTCAGCAAAGAAACGGCGAAACATATTGGGCAGCGAAAAGGCGACGTTAAAGGCATCTGCCGCAGCCCCCGTGCCTAAATATCCCGCCATCAGCACATCGCGTGCAAGCCCCGATCCGCGCGAGATCAGCGTCCAGCCGCCCAGAACGATGGTGTTGCGGATCAGCCCCTTACCTTGCGGCATATCCTACACCGCCCCAACCGCGCGCTGCGCGCCATCGACAATCGCTTGGCGCAGTTTCTTTTCCAGCGCCTCTTGGCGGTGCTTGGCGTGCAGTTTTAGGCCAAACATATCTTTGACATAAAACACATCCACCACCTGCGCGCCGTAGGTCGCGATCACGGCGCTTGCGATGTAGATGTTGTTCGCGGCCATCGTGCGGGTCAGGTCATACAAAAGGCCAGGGCGGTCGCGGGTGTCAACCTCGATGATGGTGTAAATCTCCGACCCCTCGTTGTCGAAGATGATGTGGGTGGGAAAGCGGAACTCCCGGTCGCGCTTTTTCACCTTGTCACGGTCTGCCAGCGCCTCGCGCGGCATCACCTCGCCGCGAAGGGTTTTCTCGATCATGCCGCGAAGGCGGGGCAATCGGGCAATCTCGTAAGGTTTGCCTTCGGCGTCTTGCACCCAGAACACGGCGGTCGCATAGCCGTCTTTGGATGTATAGGTGCGCGCATCGACCACGTTCGCCCCGACCAGCGCAAGCGCGCCCGCAAGGCGGCTGAAAATGCCGGGATGGTCCGCAAGGGCAAAACAGGCGCGGGTGGCATCGCGGGTGGGTTCGGGGTGTAGATCTATGCGAATTTCATCGTCGTTTATCCCGTGCAAAAGCTGCGCAAAGGCCAGTTGTGTATCTGTGGACAGGCCCTGCCAATAGGGAGCGTAATGGCGGGCAAGTTCGGCAGAAATATCGCCCGCGTCCCAGCCTGAAAGTTTTACGCGCAACGCCTCTTTCGAGGCATCTTCGCGCAGATGACGGCTGGCCGATTCCAGCCCGCTTTCCAGCGCATCTGCGGTTTGCGAATAAAGCTGCCGCAGCAGCATCGCCTTCCAGTTGTTCCACGTGGTTGGCCCCACGCCGCGAATATCGCAGACAGTCAGCACGGTCAGCAAATCCAGCCGTGCTTTGCTTTCCACCGCCTTGGCAAAATCGCGCACGGTGCGCGGATCGCCGATATCGCGCTTTTGCGCCATGTCAGACATCAGCAGATGATAGCGTATCAGCCATTCGACGGTTTCACATTCCTCAACGTTCAGCCCAAGGCGGGGCGCAATACGGCGGGCCAATTGTGCGCCGATGATGGAATGATCTTCGGGGCGGCCCTTGCCAATATCGTGCAAAAGCAAGGCAATATAAATGATGCGGCGGTTGATGCCATCTTTCAAAATACCCGAGGCCACGGGCAGTTCTTCGACCAATTCGCCG
>CAXNEP010000339.1:0-3284 GCA_964200865.1 Cypionkella sp.
GGCACTTTTTTTCACAACAGCATCACGCCCGCGCGATCTGTCTTCACAAGCTGATGATCCTGCTGAAACATCCCTTGCTGATGCCCCGCAGGCGTATCATCTTCCCCCAGACGCAGCATCCTGCGCCAAGACTTTAGCACTTCAGGAGATCCGCCGTGCGCACTCTTTCTCTTTCCTATTTTGCACCCATTCGCGGCCTTGCCACAGCGCGGGCCGCCAGCCGCGCAGCCGCCCTTGCCCTGGGCCTTGGCCTTGCGGCATCTGTGCTGCCTGCCACATCCGCCCTTGCCTTGGGCGCGCCTGACAGCTTTGCCGATCTGGCCGAAAAGATCAGCCCATCGGTGGTCAATATCACCACCTCGTCGCTTGTTGCGACCCCAACCAGTGATGCCCCCATGGTTCCAGAAGGATCGCCTTTTGAAGATTTCTTCAAAGATTTCATGGATCGCAACGGCCAAGGCGGCGATGATCGCCAGCAGCGCTCCGAAGCGTTGGGGTCGGGCTTTGTCATTTCAAATGACGGCTATATCGTGACCAACAACCACGTCATCGAAGGCGCGGATGAAATCAATATCGAATTTTTCGATCGCAAAATACTGGCCGCCAAGCTGGTTGGCACCGATCCCAAAACCGATATCGCCTTGCTAAAGGTTGATGCTGCCGATTTGCCCTTTGTGGCCTTTGGCAACAGCGACGAGATGCGCGTGGGCGATTGGGTTATGGCCATGGGCAACCCGCTGGGGCAGGGCTTTTCTGTCTCTGCCGGTATCGTCTCGGCGCGCGGGCGCGAATTGTCGGGCACCTATGACGACTTTTTGCAAACCGATGCGGCGATTAACAAAGGCAACTCTGGCGGCCCCCTGTTCAACCTTGATGGCGATGTTATCGGCGTGAACACGGCTATTTTGTCGCCTTCGGGCGGCTCGATTGGTATTGGCTTTTCGATGGCCTCTAATGTGGTCACCAAAGTCGTCGATCAGCTGCGCGAATTTGGCGAAACGCGGCGCGGTTGGCTGGGCGTGAAAATTCAAGACGTCACCCCCGATGTGGCCGAAGCGATGGGCCTATCGGTCAGCGCGGGCGCGCTGATTACCGATGTGCCGGCAGGGCCTGCCTTGGATGCTGGGCTGCTGGCGGGCGATGTCATCACCACTTTTAACGGGCAAGAGATCACCGATGTGCGCGATCTAACCCGCACCGTGGCCGATAGCCCCATTGGCGAAGATGTACCCGTGGTGGTACTACGCGACGGCGATGAAATGACGATCCCCGTCAAGCTTGGCCGCCGTGAAGAGGCCGAAGCCGCCGAAGCTAAGCCCGCTGGTGCACAGGGCAGTGAAACCCCTGCCGAGCCAGAGGAGTTGGAACTGCTGGGCCTGACTGTGCAGCCCATGACCGCTGACATTGCCAAAAGCCTGAACTTGCCTGCGGGCAGCGAAGGTCTGGTTGTGATGGGCGTGGATGCGGCATCGGACGCAGGGGCCAAAGGCTTGGCTGCTGGCGATGTGATTGTCGAGGCAGGCCAGCAAAAAGTAACCTCTGTGACCGATTTTAAGGCCCGCGTAACCGCCGCCCGCGACGAAGGCCGCAAATCGATCTTGCTGCTGATCCGCCGCGAAGGCAACCCGCGATTTATCGCCCTGTCGGTGGAATAAAGGCGCGACATATCCGAAAAGGACGGCAGGGCAACCTGCCGCCCTTTGCTACCTATCCGCCGCCACCAGCCCCAATTCCTGCGCGGCGGCCAGCGAAATCACGGGGCTGTCCAGCCCACGTTCGCGTTGAAACTTTTGCAAAGCGGCCAATGTTTCCGCGTCCCACGCGCCCGTGACAGGGGCGAAAAACCGCCCGCGCGCCTTTAATGCGCGTTGCAGGCTGGCGACAAAGCCCACAGTCACGGCATCGGGGCAGGGCGAGGCAAACCAGACCACCGCGCGATCCGATACCATGCGCTGCGCCGTGCGGGTTTGAAACTGCGCCGCTTGGGTGATATTGCCCGCGCCATCGCGCCGTTCGGGCAGCACTTGCACCTGTTCGGTGATGGTTTCAATCACGGCGGGGCTGGTGTCAGAGGCCCAACATTTGCCTTGGCTTTGCGGCGGCACCTCGCCTGCCTTCAGGCGCAAAACTTCGATCTGGCTGCTGGTTTGCGCCAGCCCAACGGGCGGGGCAGATTGGCACGCCATCAGCGCCAGCACGGCAAAAATCGCCGCTGGCTGTCTTGGCCCAATCTGTAGAAATCTGTTGCCCATCGCTGCCCATCAGCCCCTCTGCGGGGGCGTTTGGCTGGTTATAGCGCAAAAGGGATGGTCTGGCTAGCCTTCACTCCCCCCACGTGCGCGCGCCGTATTTGGGTCTGGCCTGCCCGCTTCCCTGCTCTGGAAATATCCTGCGGGGGAGCCGCTTTGGCCTTTGGCAGCGGTGGCGGGGGCGGCCACGCCCCCTTTTTACGGCTGATCGCCCGCGCGCACGCCGTCTGGCGCGAACCCTTCGGTCAGCAGGCGATCCAGCATGTGGGATATATCTTCGATATGCTCGGCCACCACATGCACCACGTTACAGTCGCGCTGCAAGCGCCCCGTTACGCGCAGAAGCCGCCCCGCAATCACCGCGCGGCGATATTTTTCATAGGTCTTGGCCCAGACCACCACATTGGCGGTGCCTGTTTCATCTTCCAGCGTTAGGAAAATAACCCCCTTCGCCGTGCCAGGGCGTTGGCGCACCAAAACCAGCCCCGCCACGCAAACCTTTGCCCCCACGCGCGGCTCGACCAGCCGCTCAGCGGGCAGGGCCGCAGGCGGGCGCGGCCATGTATCGGGCGCAGGGGTTTGCGCCATCCAATCGGGGGCGGGGCGGATCAAAGTCATAAGAACAAATATAGAACATCTGCCGCCATTTGCAAGGACAGCGCGCGCTGCGCTTATGGCGCGCTGTAGGGACGGATGCAATACGGATGCAATACGCGAAACATACGCGCCGCATACGCATTTTTTTCAATCTGCACTGGAAATTCCCGCGCCCCTGTCGTATCACGCCGCAAATATCGAAAAGGGCATGGCAATGGCAAAAATCACCTACGTCGAGTTTGGCGGCAAAGAACACATCATCGAGGTCGCCACTGGCATGACCGTGATGGAAGGCGCGCGCGACAATGGCGTGCGCGGGATCGAGGCCGATTGCGGCGGGGCCTGCGCCTGCTCGACCTGCCATGTTTACGTCGATGAAGCGTGGGTTGCGCGCCTGCCGAAAAAGGACGCGATGGAAGAGGATATGCTGGATTTCGC
>CAXNEP010000340.1:0-3282 GCA_964200865.1 Cypionkella sp.
CAGATGCCCGCGAAGAGGGTTGGATTTTGGGCGCAGGATTTGGCCGTGATTTGGAGGCTGCGTTGTGAGCTTTCAGGTGCTGCACGGCCTGCCCGAACCCTACCGCGCGGCGGCTGCAGATTTGTATTGGCAGGCATTTGGCGGCAAACTTGGGCGCGTGATGGGCCCCCCTGACCGCGCGCAGACCTATCTGCGCCGCGTGTTGCGGCTGGATCAATGCTTTGCCGTTGTGCAAGAGAACGCCCTTTTGGGCATTGTCGGGCTGCACGGCGATGGGGGCACATTTGCGGGCGGCACGGCGCGGGATTTTGGTGCGGTTTATGGCCGCCTGCGCGGGCTGTGGCGGCTGAAATTGTTGATGCTGGTGGGCGGCAAAGACGCCGATGCGGGCGCGCTGATGATCGACGGATTTTCCGTGCAGGCGTCGGCGCGGGGCCAAGGCATCGGCGCGGCGTTGCTGAAGGCGGTCTTTTCCTATGCCCGCGCGCAAGGGTTTGACACGGTGCAGTTAGATGTGGTCAGCAGCAATTGGCGCGCGCGCGCATTTTATCAGCGCCACGGATTTACAGTGCAAAGCCAGCGCAAAATTGGGCCACTGCGGTTTATCTTTGGGTTTGACAGCACCGTGCGAATGCAGCGCAAGCTTTAATCAAACGTGCCAAGCACGCGGCCCAGCAACATAAAGGCCCGCGCGGTGCGCGTGTTTGCCAGCGCGGCCAAATCTGCATCATCCGCATTGGGTTCAAATTCGGTCAGGCAACGGTCAAAGGCGCGCAAAAAGTGATGCGCCGCGTCGCGGTAGACGGGATCATTGCGCAATCGCCCGACACTCAGCGCCAGTGCAGATCGGTCACGCACCCCGCCAAGCGCCGCAACAGCGCGCCCGCGCTCGCCCTTGGCAAACAACCGCCATGCGTTGGGCGCTGCAGGATCGTGTTTCAGATCATCCATATAGATGCCATCTTGGGCCAGTAATTTTAGCAAGGTTTGCGCCGCGCGGATCAGTTTGGCGATGTCGCGGTTGGACAAGGCCGCGCGCATCGCCGCAAAACCTGCCGTATCATCGGGGCCGTCGGGGAAGTTCATGGCGCGAATGAACTCGTCCACTGTCAAAGGTTGGCCTGCGGGGTCAGGCTGCGCGCCAAGGGCAAGGGCAGGCTCTTCGGGGGGCATCAAAGCCTTTGGCGTTGGAACGGCGCGGGCGCCCGCGCGGTTTGCATCCCCGCCCTTGCCAACTTTGGCTGCTATATTTACCAATGTGGCCTGATTTTGCTGGGTTTGCTGGGCGATTTCGTCCAGTTTACGGGCCACCGAGGGCTGCATCGCTGGGTCTATCTGGCTTTGCCCCGACAAAAACGCTTTGCGCATTGCATCTACCGAGGCTTGCAGCCGCGCTGCCTCGCCGCGCAAGGCGCGCACTGATCGCAGCGTAACAAGCACCCCGAAAATCAAAGTTATCGGCACGAAAAGCAGCACCAATGTCATCAAAGTGGACGGCGGCGAGCCGTCTGCGGGCGCATAGCTGAGCACCGCAGCAACCCAGGTGACCGTCAAGGCAGCGGCAACCCATTCAGCCATATAGGCCAAAGGCTTACCGCGCAAGCGCGAGGGGTATTTCCCCAAATCAAGAGGCCGTACTTTTACCTTTTTCATCGCACTTTATCTGCCACACGGGTAATTTGCCACGGTTAGCGGCCTAGGGCCGTTTATTGATAGGTAATCGCAATGATCTCATAGCTGCGTTTGCCGCCAGGGGTGGTCACGTCTACCGAATCGCCCTTTTCCTTACCAATCAGGGCGCGGGCCAAAGGCGAGCGGATGTTCAGCAGGTTCTTTTCAATATCCGCCTCGCTTTCGCCGACGATTTGATAGGTTTTCTCTTCGCCGTTGTCTTCATCAACCAAAGCCACCGTTGCACCAAATTTGATCGCACCCGATAGTTTTGACGGATCAATCACTTCGGCAAGGCTGATCATCGCCTCAAGTTCTTTGATGCGGCCTTCGATGAAACTTTGTTTCTCGCGCGCTGAATGATATTCGGCATTTTCGGACAAATCGCCATGCTCGCGCGCCTCGGATATGGCGCGGATGATCGCGGGGCGTTCATACGATTTCAAATGCTTCAACTCGTCGTCAAGCGCGACAAAGCCGCGCCGTGTCATTGGAATCTTTTCCATAATTTCCTAGCCTTTGGCCCTACCTTTGGGACAATTTTCAAACAAGAAGGCCACGGCCCTATTCAGGCCATGACCCGTTACTTTCCTTTACCAGACCCGACCCGCCACAAGATTGCAAGCATCAAATGGTGCGCGCGGGCTGCGCGGTCAAAACCACTGACCTGGTTCCATCAACCCCAAATCCATCAACTGTTGGCTGTGCCATTCAAAAGGCGTGGAATTTTGCCAGATATACGTGTTGATGGCAAAACGCGATCCGGGATTGGCGCGCAGGGCTTTGGCCGTACGAAACGATGCGATGGCCGTTGTCAAATTGTTATGCCACGGGCAGGCATAGGTGTTCATTTCCTCGTCCGACAGGGTGAAATCTTCGCGCAGGGTAAGGCCGGGCTTGGCACGAAACAGGGCAATGCGGTCGATACGGCGGCGCGTCCATGGCACATATTCTTCGAACCGCCAGCGCAGACCGCCATAGAAATCGAGCTGGCGTTCGCGGTGGGCCCAGTTGTTCGCGGCGTCTTCACGTGCCAGTGCATAATAGCCCGCTTTATCCATATGGGCCGTATCAAGCGAGACGGCATTGGGATGATCTGTTAGATTTTCGGCATAAATGTCAATAACATAGCTTATCATCGCCTCGCGCCGCTCTTCCATGTGAAAGGCCAACATCTCGCCCACTTTGCGCGATTCAAGGAACGGAAAGAACAGATATTCGGCATTATGGCAGTAAAATACCCAAGTGCCGGGCGCAGCGGCGATCAGGGCGTTGACCATGCGCTGCAAAATGCCCGTCTCGAACACTTGTGTGTCAATGCGGGCAATCTTTGCCTCTAGCTCGGCAGGCAGTTCCAACTGCGGCGGGGCAAGCAGGATCACGGGCGAAAAGCCGATATCCAAATGGTGGCGCAAGGTTGTGTCCACTTCGACATCGTCCTCGGCCAGAATCATCGCAACGGGGCCTTTGGCCAAGCTTGCCTTTTCGGCGACAAGAAACTGATCCAAATTGGGGTAGTGCATACCGAATTCCTTTTGCCTGCAACCATCGCGCGACTGGGTCAAGATGGAGTTAATGCGCCTGATTTGGCAAGCCCTTTACAGGTGGACG
>CAXNEP010000341.1:0-3280 GCA_964200865.1 Cypionkella sp.
GTCAACCTATCTGGCCTGTTTAACATGACCCACCCTGTGTGGACGGGAATGCGGGATCGCAAATTTGGGCGAATCATCAACATATCCTCGATCAACGGGCAAAAGGGGCAGGCGGGGCAGGTGAACTATTCAGCGGCGAAATCGGGCGATTTGGGCTTTACCAAGGCGCTGGCCGCAGAAGGCGCGCGCGCAGGCATCACAGTGAACGCCATCTGTCCGGGCTACATCGCCACTGAAATGGTCAAAGCCATTGATGAAAAAGTGCTGAACGAACGCATCCTGCCGCAAATCCCTGTGGGCCGTTTGGGCGAACCTTCCGAAATTGCCCGCGCGGTGGTCTTTTTGGCATCGGATGATGCGGGCTTTATCACTGGATCAACCCTGTCGGCCAATGGCGGGCAATTCGTGGTCTAGCGGATTTTAGGTATTTTTATCAGTATGAAAGCATAGGGCTGGTCATTGGACTGGCCCTTTGTCACAAAGCAGCATGAACACGCACCGCGCCACACTGATCGGGTTTTCGGCCATTCTTCTGTGGTCGCTACTGGCGCTGCTGACCATTTTCGCCAGCCCCGTGCCACCTTTGCAATTGAACGCGATGACCTTTGGCATTGGCGCGTTGGTGGGGCTGGTTTGGACAGCGCGGCGCGGTTTTGCCGTGCTGCGCGGCGTGCCACTACGGGTTTATGTATTGGGCACGGCGGGGCTGTTTGGCTATCATTTTTTGTATTTCACTGCCTTTCGGCTGGGACCTGATGCCAGCACGGGGCTGATCGCCTATCTTTGGCCGCTGCTGATTGTGCTTATGTCGGGGCTGCTACCGGGCGCGCGGTTGTCGGCGCGGCCCATTGTTGGTGCGGCGCTGGGATTGATCGGCGCGGCGCTGATTGTGTTGCAGGCGCCCAGCACTGGCGCACCACTGGCCGCATTGGCGCTGGCCTTTCTATGCGCACTGGTCTGGAGCAGCTATTCCGTGGCTTCGGCCTTTGTGCGCGAGGTGCCAACCGAAGCAGTGACTGTCTATTGCGCTGCCACAGCGGTTTTGTCGGCGCTGGCGCATTTGGGGTTTGAACAAACCCAGTGGCCCGTGGGTGCGCTGGGCTGGGCCAGCGTAGTTGCCTTGGGCCTTGGCCCTGTTGGCATTGCGTTTTTCACATGGGATATCGGTATGAAACGCGGCAACATCCAGTTTTTGGGCGCAGCCAGCTATGCCGCGCCATTGCTATCTACCCTAGCCTTGGTTGCAGCGGGCATCAGCACAGCCACGCCCGCGCTGGCCTTGGCTGCGCTGCTGATTACGGCTGGGGCGGCGCTGGCGGCCAGCGCCGCGAAACCATCTGGCGGTTAGTGCTGCGCCAGCCTGCTGATTTCTTCTTTCAGCTTTAGTTTTTGCTTTTTCATTTCAGCGATTTCCAACGCATCCACTGCAGGGCTGCGCTGCGCGCGTTCCACTGCATCTGACAGATGCTCGTGCTTTCTTTTCAATTCAACGATGTGGGAAGCAACAGTCATTCAAACCTCCTAGGTTAAAAAGCCGTAGGACCAGTGCACCACAGTTTTTCGATTCTGTCATCAATTCTTCACAATCGCCCAGTGAAAATTTTACTCAAATGCCGCAGAAAGGCTGATCCCGCCGCGCAAAACGGCATTTGCGGCAGCGGTATAGCTTTCGCGGTCGCCGTCATGGGCATCGCCTGCGTGAATGACAAAGGGGGCAAGCAAGCGAAACGCCCCTTTGCCCGTTTTGCGCGCACGCAGGATAATGCGCAGCGCGGGGCGGCCTTGCCGCGCGGTCAGCGGCAGCACCGCGGCTGACCCCAGCTTATCGCCCATCGCCGCCAGCACCTCGGGCAGGCCATCTGCGCCGCAGATCAGCGTCAGCCAACCGCGCGGGGCAAGGCGGCGCGCGGCGGCCTGCACCCAATCGCCCAGCGGCGCATCGCCCACCTGCAAGGCAGTGGCGCGGCCTGCATCTGGGCTGGGCGTGCCGCCTTTTGGGTAATAGGGCGGGTTGGCAATGACATGATCGAAATCGCGGCGCAGAGCGCGCGGCATCGCCGCCAAATCGCCCGTTTCCACCTGCATGGCAAAGCCATTCTCAGTGGCATTACGGCGGGCAAGGGCTGCGTAGTCGGCCTGCACCTCTAGCCCAAACAGGTGCAGGTCTGGCACACGCGCCGCCAAACACAGGCTGGCCGCCCCCACACCGCAGCCCAAATCTAACACCGATTGCCCACCCTCGGCAGGGCAAGCGGCCGCCAGCAACACAGCATCGGTTGCCGCGCGATATCCCGCCACGGGCTGCCACAAATGCAATTTGCCACACAGAAAAGCATCATGCGAAAGCTGCATCACGGTTCCAAATCCACCTCGGCAAAGCCGTTATCCACCAGCACGGCGCGGGCGCGAAAGTGATCGCGCGGATGCACCATCAGGCGGCGCGGCAAAAAGCCCATCGCCCCTTGCAACGCGTGCATGTGGACGTCCAGCGCAAAGCTGTCTATACCCTCGCCGTCAAGCAGGACTTGCGCGAAGGGAATCGCGGTGGGGTCGGTGGTAGAGAGCAAAAGCTTCATCCCACCAATCTAGCCGCCCTGCCCGCCTTCGTCCACAGATGAGGAAAGCCGTGAACCATATGCAGACCGCCGCCCAGAAACCACATGACCGATTGGCCAGCTTTTTGGCAGACGACATGGATGCGGTTAACGTGATGATCCGCGCGCGGATGGCATCGCAATACGCGCCGCGCATCCCCGAAGTGACCGCGCATTTGGTTGACGCAGGCGGCAAGCGCCTGCGCCCAATGCTAACCTTGGCGGCGGCGCGGATGTGCGGCTATGACGGCCCATATCATATTCACTTGGCCGCGACTGTCGAATTTATTCACACCGCCACCTTGCTGCATGATGATGTGGTCGATGAAAGCCAGCGGCGGCGCGGGCGGCCCACGGCAAACCTGTTGTGGGATAACAAATCATCGGTTTTGGTCGGCGATTATCTGTTTTCGCGCAGCTTTCAGCTGATGGTGGAAACAGGGTCGCTGCGGGTTTTGGATATTTTGGCCAATGCCTCCGCCACCATCGCCGAAGGCGAGGTGTTGCAGCTGACCGCAGCCCAAGATCTGGCGACAACCGAGGCGATTTATTTACAAGTCGTGCGCGGCAAAACGGCCGCCCTGTTTTCAGCGGCAACCGAGGTGGGCGGCGTGATTGCGGGGGCAAGTGATGCCCAAACACGCGCGCTGTTTGATTATGGCGATGCACTGGGCATTGCCTTTCAA
>CAXNEP010000342.1:0-3254 GCA_964200865.1 Cypionkella sp.
GCCGCGCCAACCGCGAGGCGTCAGGCTTTGACATGGGATACTGGATTGAACGGAATTTGAACGAGGTGGAAGACACCAGTATTGCGGGCCTGAACAGCGATGGCCTGCGCGCAGGCCTGCACGCCGACCCCATTTTGGGCGATTTGCACCAACGCGCCTTTGCATGGCGCCGCGCCCGATTTGCCCAATTGATGCAGCAAGAGCCGTGGCGCGCCCTGTATGGCCGCCTGCGCATGGCCGCCCCGTCGCGGGCGCTGACGCTGGATGAGGCACGCGAGATCACGCGCCACATCCCGCAAGTTCAGGAGTAAGACCTTAGTAGGTTGCGGCCAGCTCTGCCAAAACCTCGCTGCGCGCCTGTGTTTCGGTTAGCATGCAGGACATAATCGCAATGCCCTGCCCCGATCCGCCAACCCAATTGAACCCCGCCGCCGCACATGTGCCATCGCGCACCGCGATCCACGCGCGCTGCGCACCCCGCAGGGCATCTTGTGCGCCGCGTTCGGATTTGGGCAGGCCTTCGTCAATGGATTTCATCTGCGCCATGGCCGATTTATAGGCGCTGTTAAGCACAGCATCGGCGGCCAGATATTGCCTATCTAAACATGCAACCATGGAGGCAGTGGTTTGCGCCAAATCACAGTTGGCGCTTTGCGCGGCGGCCTGCCCCGCGCCCAAAAGCCCCAGCGCGATGGTCAGGGCAAGGCCGAAATAAGTGTCCCGCATAATCTTGTCTCCAATATTCAATCTTAGCGCCATTATGGCCCATTTGGCCACGCAATGCATCTGGAAATGCGCGCAGCTTTGCGCTAACCCGCAAGTATGACAGACAGGCTAACCATTCCGCGCCCCGACGATATGCACCTACATCTGCGCGATGGCGCGATGCTAGCAGGGGTTTTGCCCGAAACCGCGCGCCATTTTGGGCGGGCGATCATCATGCCCAATTTGGTGCCGCCCGTTGTCACCATGGCCGACGCGCAGGACTACCGCGCGCGCATTATGGCGGCCCTGCCTAAAGGCGCAGATTTCACCCCGCTGATGACGCTGTATCTGACCGAAGGCACCGATGCCGCCGATGTCGCAGCCGCCCACAGCGCAGGGCTGATCCATGCGGTGAAACTTTACCCCGCAGGGGCCACCACAAATTCGCACGGCGGGGTGCGCGATTTTAATCGCGTTCTGCCCGTGCTGGAAAAAATGGCCGAAATTGGCCTGCCCCTGTGCATCCACGGCGAAGTGACCGACCCCGATGTCGATATTTTTGACCGCGAGGCAGTGTTCATCGACACAGTGCTTGACCCGCTGCGCCATCGCCTGCCGCAATTGCGCGTGGTGATGGAACATATCACCACATCCCAAGGCGTGGATTATGCCCGCACGGGCGGCGACAATTTGGCGGCCACAATCACCACGCATCATCTTATAATCAACCGCAACCATATCCTCGCAGGCGGTATCAAACCGCATTACTACTGCCTGCCCGTGGCCAAACGCGAAAGCCACCGCTTGGCCCTGCGCGCAGCCGCCACTAGCGGCGAGGCGCGGTTTTTTCTGGGTACCGATTCTGCCCCCCATATAGATGCGCTCAAAGAACATGCCTGCGGCTGTGCGGGTTGTTTTACGGCCACCAACACCATGCCGCTGCTCGCGCATGTGTTCGAGGAAATGGGCGCGCTTGACCGTTTGGCGGGCTTCACATCGCGCTTTGGCGCGGCGTTTTACCGCCTGCCTGTATCGCGCAAAACCCTGACCCTAACCAAGTCTAACGCCCCAACCATCTGGCCCGAAAAGCTGGACACAGGCGCGGGGCCCGTCACAATTTTCAACCCCGGCTTTCCTGTGTTTTGGCAGGTGGCCCATTGATGTCACATAGGCGAAAATATCCTCGCCGAAGGCTTCCAACATCAAGGACAGATGCCTGCGGCGCAGGTATTTAAGCCAAAATGAAAGCGCGAAAGGCATGTCCATGATCCCCACGTCCTTCCCCCCCGCCGATGAAATTGCCCGCCTGACCGCGCGCGCGCTTTTGGAAATCAAGGCCGTTCATTTCAACGCAGCCCAGCCCTTTATACTGGCGTCTGGCCTGCTAAGCCCCACCTATATTGATTGCCGCAAGTTGATTTCCTATCCGCGTATCCGATCGACCCTGATGGATTTTCTGTGCGTTACAGTGATGCGCAATGCGGGGTTCGAGGCGTTTGACAATATCGCGGGCGGCGAGACGGCGGGCATCCCCTTTGCCGCCCTTGTGGCCGAGCGCATGGCCCTGCCGATGACCTATGTGCGCAAAAAGCCAAAAGGTTATGGGCGCAATGCCCGCATTGAAGGCGCGATGCGCGAAGGCGAGCGCGTGCTGCTGGTTGAAGATTTAACCACCGACGGCGGATCGAAACTCTCCTTTGTCGATGCCATCCGCGAGACGGGTGCCACCTGCGCGCATACGGCGGTGATCTTTTATTATGGGATTTTCCCCGAAACCACGCAGCGGTTGGCAGGCCATGGCGTGGCGCTGCACCATTTATGCACATGGTGGGATGTCTTGGCCGAAGCGCGCGCGCAAGGGGCATTTGACACGGCCACCTTATCCGAGGTTGAGACGTTTTTGCAAAACCCCCGCGCATGGCAAGAGGCGCGCGCCTAGTCGTTTTTTCAGGGGACGGGCCTGTGCAGACTTTGTGGATAAGGGTACGGCGAATCTGCGCAGCTCGCTTCTTGGCGCAAGATGTGGTAGACGATCTGCAAAGATCACCCAGCATTGCCCCCGTTTGGCGATTTCGGGACGACCTTCCCCCAAAGTTGTCCACATTGCACAAGAAACTTTGGCGCAGTAACGAAAGGCTTTGGTGCAGACCATTCAGGCCAGAAAAGAGGACGCGATGAACGAAGTTGCCACGCTGCGCCAGATCCTCCCTACCGCCCACGAGGCCGCGAACACCGATGTTCTGCCCCAAAACATCGAGGCCGAGCAACAGCTTTTGGGCGCGATTTTAACCAACAATGATGTGTATGATCGCATCAGCAGCCTTGTTAAACCCGAACATTTCTTTGACCCCGTTCATCAGCGCATTTTTGAACGCGCCGCCGCCCGCATTCAAAAGAACGCCATTGTCAGCCCTGTCACCCTGAAACCCTTTTTCGAAGAGGATGAGGGGCTGAAGGAACTGGGCGGGCCGTCATATCTGGTGCGGCTGGCGGGGGCTGCGATTTCGGCCTATGCGGCGCGCGATTATGCGCAGATGATTTATGATCTG
>CAXNEP010000343.1:0-3253 GCA_964200865.1 Cypionkella sp.
AGGGGTCACGCCCGACACCGCCCGCGCGATTATGCGCACCAACACCACCGCCATTGGCGCCATCGCCGTGCATCGCGGCGATGCGGATAGCCTGATCTGCGGCAGCGTCGGCCAATACCTGTGGCATCTGGGCTATGTCAACAAAGTGCTGGGCACAGGTGGCCACGCCCCCCAAGGCGCGCTGTCCCTAATGATTTTGGAAGACGGCCCGCTGTTCATTGCCGACACACAGGTCAACCCCGTGCCCAGCCCCGACCAAATCGCGCTAACGGCGATTGGCGCGGCGCGCCACGCCCGCCGCTTTGGCGTGACCCCAAAGGTCGCGCTGTGTTCGGCATCCAACTTTGGCAACCTTGACAGCGATTCAGGCCGCCGTATGCGCGCGGCGATGGACATTCTGCGCGCCCGCGATCTGGACTTTGAATACGAAGGCGAGATGAACATCGACGCCGCCCTAGACCCCGATCTGCGCGCGCGCGCCTTCCCCGCCGCCCGTCTAACAGGGGCGGCCAATGTGCTGATCTTTGCCTTCACCGATGCAGCATCCACCGCGCGCAACATCCTGAAAATGAAATCTGGCGGGCTAGAGGTTGGCCCCATCCTGATGGGCATGGGCAACCGCGCGCATATCGTCACCCCGTCCATCACCGCGCGGGGCCTGCTGAATATTGCCGCCCTCGCAGGAACACCCGTGGGGCATTACGGATAGGGCGGGACGCTCCGCGGGAGGTATTTGAACCAAAATGAAAGCGCTTTCATTTTGGCATAAATACCTTCGCCGAAGGCATCTGACGGTGGGGCCGGGAACAGGCTTTGCAATCGTTGCACCCATGGTTTGCAAACCTGCGCCTTTTTCGCGGAAATTCAGATAAAACCACCCCAGTTTGCAAATGTTTGCGCAGCATTTGGGCGCGAATTTGCAAAGAAATTGTGCCTGCCGCCGCCTTATCCTTGCGCTGCGCAACTGCGCGGGCGTAAAACTGGTGCAGCTTTGAGGGAGGCATACAATGGGATACCGCGCGGTGTATGAGGGCTGGAAGGCCGATCCAGAGGCGTTTTGGATGCAGGCGGCGCAGGGCATTTCTTGGGCCAAAGCGCCCAGCCGCGCGCTGAACGATACCCGCGCGCCGCTGTATGAATGGTTTACCGATGCCGAAGTGAACACCTGCTACAACGCCGTGGATCGTCATGTCGAGGCGGGGCATGGCAGCCGTATCGCCATCATTCACGACAGCCCCGTCACCCATTCCAAGCGCGAGATCACCTACGCCGAATTGCAAACCCGTGTTGCAACTCTTGCAGGCGCGCTGCGCGCCAAAGGCGTGCAAAAGGGCGACCGCGTGATCATCTATATGCCGATGGTGCCCGAAGCGTTGGAGGCGATGCTGGCCTGCGCGCGGCTTGGCGCGATTCATTCGGTGGTGTTCGGCGGCTTTGCGGCGGCGGAACTGGCGGTGCGGATCGATGATTGCACCCCGCGCGCGATTATTGCCGCCAGCTGCGGGATCGAGCCTACCCGCGTGGTGCATTACAAACCCCTGCTTGATGCCGCCATCGACATGGCCACCCATAAGCCCGATTTCTGCGTGATCTTGCAGCGCGAACAAGAAGTTGCCGCGCTGGTAGAGGGGCGCGATGTGGCATGGCACAGTTTTCAATACGGGGTAGAGCCTGCCGAATGTGTGCCCGTTGCTGGCAACCACCCTGCCTATATCCTGTACACAAGCGGCACCACGGGCGCGCCCAAGGGCGTGGTGCGCCCCACGGCGGGGCATTTGGTTGCGCTGAACTGGACGATGCGCGCGATTTACGATTGCGGCGGCGGTGAGGTGTTTTGGGCGGCATCCGATGTGGGCTGGGTCGTGGGGCACAGCTACATCTGCTATGCCCCGCTGATTGCGGGCTGCACCACTGTGGTGTTCGAGGGAAAGCCCGTCGGCACCCCCGACGCAGGCACCTTTTGGCGCGTGATCAGCGAGCATAAAGTGCGCGCCTTCTTCACCGCCCCCACCGCCCTGCGCGCGATCAAACGCGAAGACCCGAGTGGCAAACTGCCGCAAGACTATGACCTGTCCCGCCTAAACGCGGTCTATCTGGCGGGCGAGCGCGCCGATCCTGACACAGTCATCTGGGCGCAGACCCATCTTAGCGTGCCCGTTATTGACCATTGGTGGCAGACGGAAACGGGCTATGCCATTGCCGCCAACCCCCTTGGCATTGAGGCGCTGCCCGTGAAAATCGGCAGCCCCACCGTGGCCATGCCCGGCTATGACGTGCAGGTTTTGGACGAGGGCGGGCATCCTTTGCCAGCAGGCCAGCTTGGCGCGATTGCGATTAAGCTGCCCCTGCCGCCGGGCACCTTGCCCACGCTGTGGGGCGCGGAAGATCGGTTTAAGAAAAGCTACCTTGCCCATTTCCCTGGGTATTACGAGACGGGGGATGCGGGCTATATCGACGACGACGGCTATTTATACATCATGGCCCGCACCGATGATGTGATCAACGTGGCAGGCCACCGCCTGTCCACAGGCGCGATGGAAGAGGTTTTGGCAGGGCACAAAGACGTGGCCGAATGCTGCGTTGTCGGCGTGGCCGACGCGCTGAAAGGCCAGTCCCCCGTTGGGTTTTTGTGCCTGAACAAAGGCGCGGGGCGCAGCACAGATGAGGTGGTGGCCGAATGCGTAGCCCTGATGCGCGAGAAAATCGGCCCCGTCGCCGATTTCAAACGTGCGGTGGTGGTAGACCGTTTGCCAAAAACGCGGTCGGGCAAAATTCTGCGCGGCACGATTGTGAAAATCGCAGATGGGGTGGAATGGAAAATGCCCGCCACGATTGACGATCCTGCGATATTGGATGAGATCAAGTCCGCTTTGCAAAGCCTTGGTTACGCCAAGGGTTAAGGGCGGTTTGCTGCATCAACAGGGGGCGCACTCGCGCGCCCCCATCGCTGCTGGCGCAGCTCCCCCCCTGCGAGGATATTTGTGAAGAAAAGAAGCAGGCGAATTCTAGGCGAATTGTTCGACAATCAGCCGTTCTTCCAGCCCGTGGCCGGGGTCGAACAAGATGCGGTGCGAGATGGTGGGGTCTGAGCGCACTTCGACCATGACCACATCGTTCACGGGGCGACTGTCGGCATCGGCGCGCACGGGGCGTTTGTCGGCCTCTAAAACGTCAAAGCGGACAACGGCGGCATTGGGCAGCAGCGCACCGCGCCAACGGCGGGGGCGAAAGGCGGCCATTGGGGTAAGGGCAA
>CAXNEP010000344.1:0-3248 GCA_964200865.1 Cypionkella sp.
TGAAACCACAAACCGTGGCGGTGCCACGCGATCCATCTAGCGCGGCATTTCCCACCTGCGCGGCGCTGATTGTCGAAGGGTCGGACATCACCGTGCCGGGCGTTTCCCAAAACCTTACCCGCAACGGCCTTTATATCACCCTTGTCGAAATGGGCGCAGACATTGAATTTATGAACCCGCGCAGCGAGGGGGGCGAGCCTGTTGCCGATCTGCGCGTGCGGTTTTCGGGCGATATGAAGGGCATCGAGGTGCCGCCCGAACGCGCCCCATCAATGATTGATGAATACCCTATCCTTTCCATCGTTGCGGCCTTTAGTGCGGGCAAAACGGTGATGCGCGGGGTCAAGGAACTGCGGGTTAAGGAATCTGATCGCATTGATGCAATGGCGCGCGGGCTAGAGGCCTGCGGCGTGCGCATCGAGGAAGACGAGGATACGTTGATTGTGCATGGCATGGGCGCGGGCGGCGTGCCGGGCGGTGCGCGGGCGGCGGTGCATTTGGATCACCGCATTGCCATGTCGTTCCTGATTTGCGGTATGGCGGCCAAGGCTCCTGTGTCGGTGGATGATGCCAGCCCGATTGCCACATCCTTCCCCATCTTCACCCCGCTGATGACGGCGCTGGGTGCCACTTTGCGCGACGACACCTAACCGAAAGCCCCCCAATGCCCATTTATTTCGCCGCCGTTGAAGTTTTCGATCCCGATGGGCCAAATCAATCGGATCAGGACATGGTATACGGTGGCGAGGCACGGATGTTTGTGCTGACCGCAGATGATCTAGCCGAGGCTCTGGATACGCTGAATGCATCCATCGCGGGGCATGGGCTGGCGCTGATGCGGGTTTTGCATGCGGGCTTGGCCGAGCATTTCGATGATGACATGCTGCCCTTTGAGGTGGATATCGACGCGATGGTGCAAACCGCCGAAGAAGCGGGCGAGATTTGCGTATCAGAGCCCCATGCGTTTGAACCAGACCCTGCCGATGGCCCGCCAGTTGGCGTCTTTGCCGCCTGTCTTGATCTGTTCGATCCCGAATGGGCCGACGAGGACGAGGGCGAATATGCGGGTCATTACCAACTTGCCGTAATTGCAGCACCCACCTGCGCCGAGGCGCTGGCGATGCTGCTGTCCGATTGCGCGGCGCATGAGCTGATCTTGCAAGGCGTTGAAGGCATGGTCGACACCAGCGCCTTTCCCTTTGATGCCTATGAGTTTGAGTTTGACGAAGAAGACCCCGTGGGCGAGGTGCAGGATGAGGGCGGCATGATTTGGTCAAACGCCTATGCCTACCCGCCCGAGGCACCGCGCAAATTGGACAGCTGAATGCAGTTTACTGTGGCCATTGATGGGCCTGCGGCGGCGGGCAAGGGCACCATCGGGCGGGCGCTGGCTGCGCGGTTTGGCTTTGCGCATTTGGATACGGGGCTACTTTATCGCGCTGTGGGAATGAAGGGCGGCGATCCCGTTTTGGCGGCGCAATCGCTGAATGCTGATGATCTGGCGCGCGGCGATCTGCGCAGTATGGCGGCGGGCGAGGCTGCCAGCCGCGCCGCCGCCATTCCCGCCGTGCGCGCGGCGCTGCTGGAATATCAGCGCGCCTTTGCCCGCCGAATGGGCGGCGCGGTGCTGGATGGGCGCGACATTGGCACAGTGATTTGCCCGCAGGCCGAGGTGAAGCTGTTTGTTACCGCCAGCGCAGACGTGCGCGCGCATCGGCGCTGGTTGGAACTGGGGGGCGATGAGGGCCAGATTTTGGCCGAGGTTATCGCCCGCGATGCGCGTGATATGGGCCGTAGCGATGCCCCTTTGCGCCCAGCTGATGATGCGATCACGCTTGACACATCGACACTGACGATTGAGGCGGCAACGGCGCGCGCTGTGGCGGCGGTGGAGGCCAAGCTGCCACGGCGGCTAGGCTAGGCGATGGGCCGCGCGCGCGTTATCCTGCATATCGATCCGCAGTATCACGACCGCTTTTTGCAAACCAAACGCTTGGCGATGTTTGGCAAGATCCACAGAATCATCACAGCGCGTGGCGGCGAGGTTGTGCTGGCCCCGCGCCCGAAAGGCAGGCTTTCTGTTAGTGAAGCGCAAGGGGACGGCGATCTGCATATTGTCGAAAGCGGCGGCGCGCGCGGGGCGGGCTGGCTGAACAGTTCCATCGCCTATCTGACGGGGTTTTGGCATTTAGACGACAAGGGCATTTTGTCGGGCGCGGACATGGCGGCGCGGGGCGATGTGGTGCCCCCGATCCCGCCCGATGCGGCAAAGGCATCAGCATTTTTTGGCGATCTTTGCGCGCGGCTGAAAGATAAACGCCGCACGCGCCATCAGCAGCCCGAAACCACCACCCCCCTGCCCCAAGGCTGCATTGCGGTTTTCCTGCAAGGCCGCGCGCCCGAACGCCATGGCCAGCATTTCTTTATCGGGCCAGAAACAATCGAGGCGGCTGCACGTGGCGCGGGTGGGCGCGCGGTGCTGGTCAAACCGCACCCGCTGTTTATGGAGGAAGGCGCGCAGATGGTCGCCGATGCGCAGGCGCAAGGGCTGGCGGTGCAACTGGCGCAGGCGCATATTCATGACCTGCTGGCGGCCTGCGCGGTGACGGTGTCGATCAACTCTGCCGCTGCGGTTGAGGGGTTCTTGCACGGCAAGCCCACAATTCTGTGCGGGCGGGGCGATTTTGCAGCACTGGGCGAAACCCTGATTGACCCCGATGATTTTGCCCAAACGCTGCTCCGCGCGCTGACTATGCAGCGCGATTACGCGGGGTGGCTCTATTGGTATTTGAACCACCACGCCATTGCGATAGACGCGGCCGAAGCCGAAGCACGGATTTTGGCCCGTTTTGCGCGCGCGGGGTTTGATGCCGATCGGCTGGGTCTGCGGTGATGGATCACGCAGAGCCCGACTTGCCACCCTCTGCCCCTTCTAAGGTGATTTTACACATCGATCCGCGCTATCACGACCGCTATCGCAAGGCGGCGCATTTGGCGATTTTTCCGCTGATCGAAGATATCATCACGCGGGCTGGCGGGCAGGTTGTGATTAAACCGCGCCCGCCTTTAACCTTGCCGCGCGATATGCGCTGGGGCGATGGTGATTTGCACATCGTCCAAGGTGGTATGGCGCGCGGGGTTGGGTATTTGAACGCGGGTCTTGCCTATCTGACGGGCTATTGGCATTTGGACGCGCAGGGCGTTTTGGCCGATAGCAGTGCGCTGGGCCGCAGCTTTGATCCCGCGCA
>CAXNEP010000345.1:0-3240 GCA_964200865.1 Cypionkella sp.
ACCATAGGCCAGTGCAATCATCAACGTGGCGATGCCCGCGCCATAGGCCGCCATAATGGCAAAGGAAATCCCCAGATTTTGCCCCGTAGAGGCCAGCGCAATCGCCGCCCCCATGGTGGGGCCAATGCAGGGCGACCAAGCAAGGCCCAGCGCCGCGCCCGCACCAAACAGCGCGGGTGGGCTGCCTGATAAGCCCATCGATACCTGCTGCGCGCGCCCCGCCACCCCTGCCAGCGCCGTAAAGGGCGACAAGCGCGCAGGCAGCAGCATCACGCCGCCAAAGGCAATCAGCAAGACCGCACCAATTTGGGTAAGCACGCCCTGATCCAGCCCAATCGCCGCACCAAACACTGTCAGCACAAACCCCGTGGCCGTGCTGGCCACGGCAAGCCCTGCCGCCAGATAGATCGGCCCGCCGCGCGTATCTTGCAGCGCCGAGGCCGCCACAATGGGCAACAGGGGCAGCACGCAGGGGTTTAGCAGCGTGGCGATACCCGCCAGATAAGAAAGAAAGATTTGCAGCATGGGCGCTCCTTTCCCATGCAGTTAAAGCAAGTCACGCACACCTCAAAACCACATATATGTGAGCGGTGCGTGATCTATGCCGACGCTGGCCATTATCGGCGCGCGCTGCGCGGCTGGCTAGCGCAGTTTTGCAGGGGCAAGTGCACGTGATAGGCTGGCCTCGCCCTGTCCATGCACGGCGGGATTATAGCCCGCAATCGTATCGCGCCGCGCTGTATCCAACAACCGTGTGGCAATTTGGGTATGGCTTGCGCCTGTAAATTTACTTTTCACAATTGCAGCATAACCCGACACAATCGGCGCGGCAAATGACGTACCCGAAAGGCCTGTTGCACTGCTGTTGACCCCCACCACCAAGAACTGTTCCTGCACGGCGGTGGTTGCGCCGGCAAAATTGGAATAGCTGGCCAGCGATGCTCGATCCTTCGTGGTGCCATTTGACGACAAAGCCCCTACAAAGATAACCGACTGCGCGCCAATCAAATCGCGGCTTAAAAGATCAATCCGCCCGGCAGCGTTGGCCGTATTTAACAACCCCATCATTCCCTGCCGCCTTGACCACCACGGCGGCCCCTGATTTGGCATAGCTGATCAGCGATGATTCTTGGGCCTTCCAATCCACATCACCCTTGCTGGCACGGTAAAAAATACCATAGCTTAGGTTCATAACATTGAACCCGCTTTGCAACCTGACAGGGTTCGAGCCGCGCGAAAAATCATGTGCAAAGGTGCGCGCATCGAGCGCGACCATTGATACTTGTTTGCGTGTCCAGCCGCCATGCGCAAAGGTTTCGCTGCGCCCCGACATCGTGCCGCGCAAACGGTATGATGTGCCAAAGTTATCGACCAGCGTGATGTTTGCCCCGCGCCCGCGATACCCCTTCGCCCAAGCGGCAGGCACATCGGGGTGCATCCAGGCAGAGCCAGTGGCCGTAGAAAAGACAACGGGGCGCACAGCCCTTGCGGGGCGGGGGGCGGCTGATTTAGTTTTCTTCGTGGCAGGCTGCTGCGCGTGCGCCAAACTTGGGGCCTGCGTTGTACCAAGACCGAAATCGGCGCTGCTGAATGAAATGGCGCGTGCCGCAGCGTCGGATCGCGATTGCGCTGTTGCTGGCTGCGATTGCCCCAACATATACGCCAGCGACATCGCAGCAAAAATGCTGTGCTTCACCTTCATAAAACCACCCAAACATAAACATCCCACAGCGTTAATTTACACCGCCCAGCCGAGTGGAGCAAAGCTACCCTAAAGGAGTAGTGAAGGGGCGTTAACCATTTCAGGATCTTGGTAATTATTTGAATATAAGAGGAAAAAATTTCGCCATGGATGGATTGGCGCGAAATAGCAGACAGTTTTAACTATATTTCCATGCCCAAGGGGAATGCGCCTGCGCTGCATATCAAAAACATCGATTTTGCTGGAAAAGGCAAGGTGGTCGGGGCGGCGGGATTCGAACTCGCGACCTACGGTACCCAAAACCGTCGCGCTACCAGACTGCGCTACGCCCCGACGTTCCTTGCGAGGCGGTGATTACGCCCAAAGCGCGGCTTTGAAAAGGGATAGGGGCAAAGATTCTGCGCAAAATCGTAAAAATTTTTTCCCAATGCTGTTGCACCTAAGGTGCCGCGCAATCAGAACCTGCAATAGCGGGGTGATGCAGCGCGCCGCCTGCCGCAATGCCCAGCCGCCCTGCAAGCCCGCCGTTGATTTCCAGTACATATCGCACGCCATCCCCGCCATCGATGACGCTGCGATCCAGCGGTACGGCATTGGCATGCACTTTCAAAATCGTGCCATCATCGGCGGCAAAGATCATATCCAGCGGGATCAGCGTGTTTGCCATCCAAAACTGCGCGCGCTGAGGGCGGTCATAGACAAACAGCATTCCTGCCGCACTGGCCATGTGGGGGCGGTTCATCAGGCCTTGCGCACGCTCGGCATCGGTATCGGCCACCTCAACAGAAAATTCCTGCCGCGCGTTTGGGGTTTGCACCGCAATACGGTCAGGCGCGCAAGCGGCCTGTGCCATAAACGGCGCAAACATGCCAAAGGCTGCGAAAATCAGTGTTCCAGCGCCGCGTCCCAAGCCAGAACTTGCACGGCCATTTTGCCGCGCTTGCCATCGGTTACACGCAAACATATTGCTTCCCCCGCCTGCAAATCGGCAAAGCCTGAATGGTTCAGCACTTCGATATGCACAAACACATCTTCCGCCGACCCATAGACGTTGGCAAAGCCAAACCCCTTCACCTTATCAAACCATTTGACCCGCGCGGGCGCAATGGGCAGCTCTAGCAGCTGCTCTGTGGTCAGGTGGTTTTCCTCTTCGGACAGGGTGATCGGCATGCCAATCGCGGCCTCGATCTTAACCACCTCGACCGCCTGCAATCCACGCTGCGTGGCCTGAACGCGAAAGGAAATCGGCGTGCCATCGGCCACCGAACTTTGGCCATAGTTGCGCAGAACATTGGCATGCAGCAGCACGTCAGGCCCGCCCTGATCTGCAACGATAAAGCCGAAACCCTTCACAGGATCGAACCACTTTACACGTCCCGTCTGAATTTCAGAATCGTATTCGCTATCGCTCATTGAAGGCAAACTTCCGTAGCTAAGGTCGTGAAAAGTCAAAACTAAATCGAACCGTTCAAATCAAAACATGGTTACCGCGCCAGCATCCCAAAAATTCAGTCCAGCGCAAGCTTTATTTACGGCGA
>CAXNEP010000346.1:0-3240 GCA_964200865.1 Cypionkella sp.
AAGGTGAGCATGGCTTCAGATCCGCCCGTCAGCATCACATCAGCCGCCCCACTTCGCAGCATTTGCAGTGCCAGCCCCATGGCATGGTTGGACGAGGCGCAGGCAGAGGATACCGCAAAACTGGGCCCGCGCAGACCAAGCGCCATAGAAATATGGCTGGCGGCGGCTGACCCCATCAGGCGCGGCACTGTTAGGGGGGCGACGCGGTTTTTGCCATCTTCATAAACCGCGCGATAGGCATCGTTCACTGTGGCCAGTCCGCCGCCCGCATTGCCCATAATCACGCCGGCGCGCAGGGCCAAATCTGCCGAAATTTCCAGCCCAGATTGCGCAACTGCTTGGCGCGCCGAAACCAAGGCGAATTGAGCAAACGGATCTAGCATCGCCATATCGCGGGCAGAGAAATGCGCGGCGGGATCAAAACCTTTGATCTGCGCGCCGATGGGCGATGTCAGCCGATCGGCCTGCACAATATCCAAAGCGCCAATCGCGCATCGCCCCTGCGCCAGCGCGGCAAAGGTCTGCGCAACATCATGCCCCAGCGGGTTTACCGTGCCCGCCCCCGTGATAACGATGCGCCTCATACAGTGGGTAGGGCCTCGATCGCGGCGGCAATGGCGGCGGGGGTCGACATATCAAACCCAATATCAACGGCAGTTTTGGTATTGGCATTGAACGGGATGGTGATGCCAAATGCCTCTTCCAGCGCAAAAACAATCTCAACCATCACCAAACTGTCCAAGGCCAGATCAGCCAATTTCGTTTGCGGCGCGATCTGCGAGATATCAACCATGGCCTGATGTGCGATGATTTCAATCACACGGTACACATCGCTGGTGGCAGAGGCGAGGCTGGCGTCAAGCGCGGTCATTTGGTTCATGTGAATCATCCCCTAGTGTTTGTGGCGTGGTTTTGTGGCCCTTTAATCACTATTTGGTGACAGTTCTGTGTCACCCGCAATCTTTGCGACCTTGGCCGCAAGGCGCGGCAGGCGGCGCAGGGCCTTTTGGATGTCGATATGCGTTTCCATTTTCACCGCAGGATAGCCCAGCATCACGCGCCCCGCAGGCACATTGGTAAATACTTTGGTCGCGCCGCCGCAGATCACATCATCGCCAACAAAGATATTGTCGTTAATGCCGCATTGCCCCGCCAGCACCACGCGGTTGCCGATACGGGCCGAGCCTGCAATGCCGACCTGCCCGCAGATCATGCAATCTTCCCCGATTTGCACATTATGCCCAATATGGACAAGGTTATCCAGCTTGGTTCCCCGCCCAATGGTCGTATCGCGGATTGTGCCGCGATCAATCGCGCAATTTGCACCGATTTCCACATCATCGCCAAGTGTGACCGAACCCAGCGAATGAATACGCGCCCATGCTTGGGGGCGGATCACCTCGCGCTGGCCCAAGGTTTCGCGAATTTCTTCGACGTCCGATTTTTCGGGGGTCACAAAGGAAAGCCCGTCCGAGCCAATCACCGCGCCCATTTGCACCACGGCGCGGTGGCCGATCACCACGCGCGCGCCAATCCGCGCGCCTTGGGCGATCAGCGCATCATCGCCAATTTGCGCGCCCTCGGCAATAGAGGCATGGCTGGCAATACGCGCGCGCGCACCGATGATGGCCCCCGCCCCGATGGTCACAAAAGGGCCAATCGCAGCCCCAGCGCCGATGTTCGCAGTTGGGTCAACCAGCGCCATCGGATGCAGGCCCGCTGCAATCTGCGGGCCAGCGTCCAGCATTTTGGATAGGCCTGCCATGGCAAGCCTGCCGCGCGGCGCATAAATCGCCGCTTTCAGCCCCAGCGCCTGCCAATCAGCCCCTGGCCACAGCAGCGCCGCCACAGCCGCGCCCTTGGCAAGGCCGCTGGCATATTTTGGATCCATCGCCAGTGCCAAATCCTGCGGGCCAGCGCTGTGCGGCTCGCTTGCGCGCAGGATGCGCAGGCCAGTCTCGCCCATCGCCTCGGCCCCAAGGGCCGCGGCAATTTCAGCAATCGACAAGGAAACAGGGGCGGACATGCGCAGGTTCTTTCAAAACGGGGGCCTATACGCCCCCGCAATTGGTTTAGCCCGATTTGGCAGGCAATTCCAGACCAGCCTCGATCAGGGCGTCAAACAGCGCAGCATCACGCCCATAGACATCGGCGCGGTAGGTCACTTTGCCAGCGTCATCGGGAAAGGCCGTGAAATACACCAGATGCACCGGGATTTCCTGCTCGAACTGGATATTGGTTTCATTGCCTGTATCGCGCGCCGCCGCAAACACGCCCTTTGGATCATCGGTCTGGCGCGCCAGCAGCGCATAGGCCAAATCCAGCGGGTCGCCGACGCGAATGCAGCCATGGGAATAGGCACGTACCTCGTTATCGAACAGGTTTTTTGACGGGGTGTCATGCAGGTAGATGTTGTTTTCATTGGGGAACATGAATTTCACAATCCCCAGCGCGTTCCCATCGGACGGGGGTTGGCGCAGGCCAAAGGGAAAGCTTTTTGCCGAATAGCTGGCAAAATTCACCGCGCCGCGCGGCACCACGCGGCCATTGCCATCGATCACTTGCAGATGCGCAACAGCATTGGGGTTGGCCTGCAACAGCGGCAGATATTCCTTAACGATGATCGAGCGCGGCACCCCCCAGCTGGGGTTAATCGCCATATATTCCATAACATCGGAAAATTCGGGGCTGCGCTGATCGGGCACGTTTTTGCCAATCACCACGCGGGTGCGGAAGGTAACCGCGCCGTCATCGATGATTTTGGCGGTGAAGTCGGGTTGGTTGACCCAAATATGACGGCTGCCAAGGGGCGTATTGCCCATCCAGCGCAACCGCTCTAGCGCCACAATCACCGAAGCCAGCCGCGCACTGGGCGCGGCATTTAGCAAGGCAATCGTCGTCTCGCCCGCTGCGCCATCGGCATTCAGCCCCTGTTCGCGCTGAAATTTCTGCACCGCGCGCATCATGGTGCCGTCATAGCTGGACAGGGACGTTTGCGGCAAATATCCCAGTTCAATCAAACGGTTGCGCAGGGCGATGACATCATCGCCGCCATCACCTTCGGCCAATTCGCGCGCAGGAATTGGCCCGCCCCATGCGCCGCGCGCCATCCGCGCTTCGATCGCGGATTTTTCCGCCATCAGTTTGGTATAGGCGGGGTTTTTGGGCGCTAGGGCTGCAAAATAGGCGGCAGGATCGCTGGAAATGGCTATGGCGGCCAACATTACGGCGGGGTTCGGG
>CAXNEP010000347.1:0-3229 GCA_964200865.1 Cypionkella sp.
GTATCGGCCAAAACCGATATTTTGGTGGCGGGGCCTGGGGCTGGGTCAAAGCTGAAAGATGCCGAAAAACACGGCGTGCAGGTGCTGAATGAAGATGCGTGGATCGCCCTCATAAGCCCCCAAATAACCCCATCATGACCCGCCCCGAAATCCTGTTTCCCCTGTTTGCCAGTTTGGAAACGCTAGACGGCGTTGGCCCCAAAACGGCCGAGGCACTGGCGGCGCTGGGCGTGGCGCGGCCCAAGGATTTTCTGTATCTTTTGCCCGCCTCTGGCGTGGATCGGTCGCGCAAAAATTCGGTGCGCGATGTGGTTCCCCCCGCCGTTGTCACGGTTGAGGTGACGGTTGGCAGCCATTTCCCGCCCAAAGGCAAGGGGCCCTACCGCGTGATGGTGCGCGATGCGGCGATGGAATTTCAACTGGTGTATTTCCACGCGCGCGGCGATGGTTTGCAGCGGCTTTTGCCCACGGGGCAAAAGCGCCTGATCTCGGGCAAGGTCGAAGTGTTTGATGGCATTGCACAAATGCCCCACCCCGACCATGTGCTGCGCCCTGAAGAGGCGGCAAGCTTGGCCGCCTTTGAACCCGTCTATCCCCTAACTGCGGGGGTCACGCAAAAGCAGGTGGGCCGCGCGGCAGGCTCGGCCCTTGCCCGCACGCCAGCCTTGCCCGAATGGATTGACCCCGCGCAAAAGGCCCGCGAAGGCTGGCCTGATTGGCAGGCGGCTTTGCTGGCCGCGCACGCCCCCAAATCCCCCGTCGATTTGGCTGCCACCCATCCCGCCCGCGCGCGCCTTGCCTATGACGAGATGTTCGCACATCAGATCACGCTGGCGCTGGCGCGGGCGACCATGCGGCGCGGCAAGGGGCGCGCGTCACAGGGCAGCGGCGCATTGCAAGCCCGCGTTTTGGCCAGCCTGCCCTATGCGCCCACCCGCGCGCAGACCCGCGCTGTGGCCGAGATTGCCGCCGATCTGGCCAGCCCGCAGCGGATGAACCGCCTGCTACAGGGCGATGTGGGCGCGGGCAAAACGCTGGTCGCCTTCCTTGCGCTGCTGATCGCGGTCGAGGCGGGCGGGCAGGGCGCATTGATGGCCCCGACCGAAATCCTTGCCCGCCAACATGCCGAA
This sequence comes from Cypionkella sp., assembly GCA_964200865.1. Taxonomy (GTDB): domain Bacteria; phylum Pseudomonadota; class Alphaproteobacteria; order Rhodobacterales; family Rhodobacteraceae; genus Cypionkella. The sequence continues at coordinate 1,131 of CAXNEP010000347.1, forward strand.
GGGTTGATGCCTTTGGCCGCCGCGGCGGGCGTGCGACTGGATGTGCTGACAGGCCGCGATAAGGGCGCAGATCGCGCCGAAAAGCTGGCAGCCCTTGCAGATGGCCGCATTCAAATATTGGTCGGCACCCACGCCGTTTTTCAAAAAGACGTGCAGTTTCATGATCTTCGGCTGGCCGTGGTGGATGAGCAGCACCGCTTTGGCGTAGCCCAGCGGATGGAACTGGGCGCCAAAGGCGAGGCTGCGGATGTTTTGGTGATGACAGCCACCCCCATCCCCCGCAGCCTTGCGCTGGCCTCTTACGGCGATATGGACGTGTCGATTTTGGATGAAAAACCAGCGGGGCGAAAGCCGATTAAAACCGCGCTGATCCCCACCAATCGGCTGGACGAGGTCACCGCCCATCTGGCCCGCGCCATTGCGGACGGCAAGCAGGCCTATTGGGTTTGCCCCTTGGTCGAGGAATCCGAAGTGGTTGATCTGGCCTCTGCCGAGGTGCGCTTTGCCGCCCTGCGCGCGCAGTTTGGCGGCAAAGTGGGGCTGGTGCATGGACAAATGCCCCCAGCCGAGAAAGACGCCGCGATGGCGCGGTTTGTGGCAGGGGAGACGGCGGTTTTGGTGGCCACCACCGTCATCGAAGTGGGGGTCAACGTGCCCAATGCCACGATTATGGTGATCGAGCGCGCCGAAACCTTTGGCCTTGCGCAGTTGCACCAGTTGCGCGGGCGCGTTGGGCGCGGGGTTGCAAGTTCAACCTGCCTGCTGCTGTACCAAGCGCCCTTGTCGGAAAGCGCGGCGCGGCGGCTGAAGGTGATCCGCGAAACCGAAGATGGGTTTAAGATTTCCGAAGAAGACCTGTCCATGCGCGGCGCGGGCGATTTGATCGGCACCGCGCAATCGGGACTGCCGCGCTTTCGCGTGGCCGATTTGGAAACGCAAGCTGCGCTGATGGCGGTGGCGCAATCGGATGCGCGGGCGCTGCTTGCGTTGGATCCAGACCTGACCAGCGCGCGCGGGCAGGCCACCCGCACCCTGTTGTGGCTGCTGGACCAAGACCGCGCAATTCGTTTGATTTCCGTAGGTTAGCGGGCGACCTTTACAAAATCCTACTTTGTTCGCAAATGTTCTTAAAAAGTTCTTGACCAATGGTTAATGATATGAGAACAATATAGCAACAAACGAGGGAGGCTATCATGAAATTCAGAACCAAAATCGCTGACCAAACCCGCCACGCCGCACTACTCGAAGATGCCGTTGGCGTTGTTTCACTGTTCGTTTTGCTGTTTGCTTGGCTTGGCGTTACGGGTCCGTTCTAAGCCACTGCTTGATGTTTTTGCCTGCGTTCTGCTGATCGCGCGCCGTCTGTCCCGTCTGCGCCTGTTCGATCAAGAATGCCACTTCCGCCGCCTTCCCAGTGATGCGCGGCGGTTTTTTTATGCGGCATCGCAGGCCTTTATCGTGGCATCGATGCACAGCAGAATCGAGGCGTGGCGGTTTTTATACGCCTGCGCCGCGCGCAGCACTGCGTAATCGGCAAAGGGGGCAGGGGGCGGGGCCGCATTCTGCGCAAGCATATCCGCCACTTGGGCGCGCAGGGCTGGCAAATCTGCCACCTGTTGCCCAATCACCCCTGCGCCAAAAATCGCAGCCGATGCTTGGCCCAAGGCGCAGGCCTTGACCGTTTGTGCAAATCCTGTGATCTGCCCATCTTGCACCGCAACCTCGACCGATACGGTCGATCCGCAGTGCGGAGATCGGGCAGACCCCGCCGCCATAGCCCCGTCCAGCCGCCCTAAATGCGGGATGTGCGTGGTCAGTTCCAGTATCCGCGCCGAATACAGCGCTATCAGATCGCCATCGCTCATCGCTTTTCCTTTTGCTTGGCTTAAGATATGCGCAATTGATCCCGCCGAAAAGACCCGCCAAATAGCCCCGCCGAAAGGCCATCGCATTAGGAGCCATGATGTTTGATCCCGCAAGCCTGACTTACGATGCAAACGGCCTGATCCCCTGCATCGCGCAAGATCACGCCACGGGCGAGGTTTTGATGTTTGCGTGGATGAACGCGGACGCGGTGGCGCAAACGCTGGAAACGGGGC
>CAXNEP010000348.1:0-3229 GCA_964200865.1 Cypionkella sp.
CAGAATTGGAACAAGGCAAGGCCAATCGCCAAACTGCCGCCCACCAGCGATCCGACATAGGGAATAAACGTAATCGCCCCCGCAATTGCGCCCACAACAAGGCCAAACTGCAACCCCGCCAGCATCAGCGCCAGCGCGTAAAACGTGCCCAGCAGCGCACAAACCGAAAGCTGCCCGCGCACAAATGCGGCAAGCGCGCTGTCAATCTCGCGCGCAAGGCGGCGGATGGTGGGGGCATGATCGCGCGGCAACATCTGGTCAACGCGCGCCACCATATGATCCCAGTCCATCAGCATGTAAAAGGTCACCACAGGCACGACGACGATGAACACCACGGCCGAGACGATACCCAGCGCGCTGGTCAGCAGCCCCTGCACCAACTCGCCCCCGCGCGATTGAATGGTCGCCCCCAGTTCGGCCAGCGATTGGCGGATGGTCGAGGTTTTGTCAGCAAGGTCAGGAAACTGGGTCAACAAAAACCCCTGCAAACGCTGCGCAATATCGGGGGCAGATTGGATCAGCCCCGTGGTCTGCTGGATCAACAGCGGCACTACGGCCAGCAGCAGCAGAACCAAACTCAGCACCGCTGTGATGGTGATCACCGCTGTCGCGGCCACACGGCTGAGCCCCGCGCGCTGCAAACGGTCGGCCACAGGGTCAAGGAAATAGGCCAAAGCCCCGCCCACCAAAAACGGCAAAATCACCCCGCCCAGCACGTATAGCAGCCCAAAAACCAAGGCCAAAACCACCAGCCACACCTGCGCCTGCGTTCGAACGGGCCATGCCATAGGGAAGCCTCCTGTAGGGGTTATGGCGGTGATATAGGGCGGATGGGGCGATGGTGCAACGGGGGTTAGGGTTGGGTGACGAGCCAAGCGGTGTAGGCGGTGCGGAAGCCCATAAATCCAAGGTTCGTTTGTGGCCAATGTGCGGGCCATTTCGTGTGGCCGGGAGTAATGCCATCTGGCAAGGTGGCGGAGGCGTCACTGAAAATTGAATTAACCTGATCCAAGGAAATGCCTACCGCCGAAAAATCCACGCCTCGGGCGCAGGCGTTTGAAAGCACGGCCCCCTTTAGAAGAGTGGCTGTATCCATCCGCGCCTGATTCAGGCACGCCCCGTCCATCCGCGCCTCGCGCAGGTCCGCCCCGTCCATTCGCGCCTCGCTCAGGTCTGCCCCCTCCACCCTCGCCTTGATCAGGATTGCTCCTTCTAACCGCGCCTCGAACAGGATTGCTCCTTTTAACCGCGACTCGCGAAGGTTTGCCCCCTCCATCCGAGCATATAGCATGCTTGCCCCCTCTATCCGCGCCGCGCGTAGGCTTGTCCCTTCCATCCGCGCCGAGCTTAAGAATGCCCCCTGCATCCGCGCCGCGATCATGTTTGCTCCCTCCATCCGCGCTTGATACAGGTTTGCCGCTTCGATCCGCGCCGCGTTCAGGTTTGCCCCCTCCATCCGCGCCTCACTAAGGTCTGCCGCCTCCATCCGCGCCTCGCTCAAGTTTGCCCCATCTAACTGCACTCCTTCCAGATTTGCGCCAGAAAGGCACAAATCTGACAGGTCGGCGCGCTGCAAGCAGGTTTTGCGCAGATCAAGGCGATAGCCGCGATAAGCGTACATCTTTTCATTCCAAGCACGCAATTCGGCGCGATAGGTTTCCAATATTGCCATATTGGTTAGCCCATCACCACCTGGCAAGGCGGGGCATGGAATATCGAACACCCACGTGTCGTTGGCGCGCGCATCCTTGCCCCAACGCGCCTCCGCCAACCGTTGCTGCGCATCTCGCCGCCCAATCACCCGCAGGGCAATGGCAATATCGGCGCGGGGGTCTGGCAATGTTTTCGCCCATTGGCCAACTTTTCCCGCTATGAAGTGTTGCCCAAACCTTTCCTTCCGCTTCTCCAAATGCGCCGCCCGTTCCTCATCCGTTGGATCATCCTTCAACGGCACCCATTCACCAAAATCATGATCTTTGGCCAAAGACGCAGGCGCATTCTCCCTAATATACGCGCACAAAATCTCCATCACCCGCACATGATCGCGGCCTTTGTCAAACTTCGTGCTGTCCTGCGCGATACGTTCCAGCGACAGGATTGCCCCGATGCGCACTTCGATGTTGGGTTCACTACGTTCGATGGATTTATCCCCATCAGCGCTGGGAACCTTGACCGTCTTCTCCGCCCCCAGCTGCTCGACCGCTTTATTAATGCGATCCGTGATATGCCCCTCTTTCTGATAGCGCAGGGTTTGGTGTTTCAGCACGGTCGACCAAATCAAAAACGGCGCGCCCAGTATAGCGGCTATCAGCGCCCCCGCGCCAAGGTTTGGCCCAGTCCCTGCGCCCTGTAGCACATCGCGCGTTATGCCAAACATGACGAAAATCGCAGCAATCATGGCAAAGCCAAGGGCCAAGGCCAGAAAAATTGAAAGTAAGACCGCAACTACGATACCCGCAGTGCGATATTTGTATAGGGAATGGTCGCTGCGCAGGCCCAGCCATTCCAAAAGCGTCACGGGCGTATCCTCATCACGGTTCGGCATCATTCACCCCTTGGTTGCGCCCCCACTATCCCCCACCTCTTCCCGCTTGCCAAGCCTTGCCTTCCCCCCCCAATCCCCGCTAACAAAGCGCAAACATTCATGAGGCCGCACCATGCGTTTGTCCCGCTACTTCCTGCCCGTTCTGAAAGAAAACCCTGCCGAGGCGCAGATCGTCTCGCACCGCTATATGCTGCGGGCGGGGATGATTAAGCAGCAGGCGGCGGGGATTTATTCTTGGCTGCCTCTGGGCCTGCGGGTGCTCAACCGCATTCAAGCGATTGTGAACGAAGAACAAATCGGCGCGGGTCACATTCCCCTTTTGATGCCCACCCTGCAACCCGCCGATCTGTGGCGCGAATCTGGCCGCTATGACGACTACGGCCAAGAAATGCTGCGCATCACGGATCGGCAGAAACGCGAAATGCTCTATGGCCCCACGAATGAGGAGATGATCACCGACATCTTCCGCGCGCATGTCACCAGCTATAAAGACCTGCCGCTGACCCTGTATCACATCCAATGGAAATTCCGCGATGAGATGCGCCCGCGCTTTGGCGTGATGCGGGGCCGCGAATTTCTGATGAAAGACGGCTATAACTTTGACATCGACAAAGACGCCGCCCTGCACGCCTACAACCGCCACATGGTGTCCTACCTGCGCACCTATGAACGCATGGGCCTAAC
>CAXNEP010000349.1:0-3227 GCA_964200865.1 Cypionkella sp.
GATAATCGTAAATCTCGGTCACTGTCCCCACGGTAGAACGCGGGTTTTTCGATGTGGTTTTTTGTTCGATTGATATGGCAGGTGACAGCCCGCTGATGTGATCAACATCAGGTTTTCCCATCATATCAAGGAATTGGCGCGCATAGGCCGACAGGCTTTCAACATAACGGCGCTGGCCTTCGGCATAGATCGTATCAAAGGCAAGGCTGGATTTTCCGCTGCCCGATAAGCCCGTAATCACAACCAACTGATCGCGCGGAATATCCACATCAACCGATTTTAGATTATGCTCGCGCGCGCCGCGCACCTCGATAAATTTCTGCTCTGCCATGATCTTCCTCGCTAACGGCCCTAAGATAGGCCGATTTGCGCGGCAGGCCAATGGCAAAAGTGAACGATACGTGAACGTTTGCCTTTTAAATAGATTGCCCTTTGGCGAATCTGGGCAAGAGATTAGACTATGCGATGTGAACGTAACCAGGGGCATTGAACATCAGATGAAGACCGCCGAAATCATCACCGCTGCGGAAATTGGCGCAATGACAGTTATTGATCTGCGCGACGCCGAAGAATTGCACAGTTCTGGCTATGCTTCGGGCGCATTGCACATTCCGCTGAATGATTTGGTGGCCAAGGCCGACCCGTCCAGCCCGCAGCACGACCGCCGTTTGGTGCTAGGCAGGCCGGTAGCTGTGTACAGCGCGGCAGGGCGGCGCGCGCGTATTGCTGTGCAACTGCTCAATGGGTTTGGCTATCAGGCCATGGATATTGGCGGGTTTTACGTTTGGGCGGCAGCAGGCGGGCCAGTCTCGCGTTAAATCTGCGGTGTAGACACTTGTTTTGGGGCGATACATATTCTAACTATAGAATATAATAACCCACAAACCTCCAAAGGTGCCCTATGTCCTATACTTCGATTCAAGATGTGATCAAAGCCGCTGCAAGCGGTGCAGTAACCGTGATTGACGTGCGCGAGGCAAGCGAAGTGCAGGCCTCGGGCCAAGCGAAGGGCGCGCTGCATATTCCCATGGCAACGCTTGCGATGAAGGCAGACCCGAAAAGCCCTGATTATGACATTCGCATCGCACAAGACAAACCAGTTGCAATCTATTGCGCCGCAGGTGGACGGGCAGGCATGGCGGCCTCAACGCTGGGCCGCTTGGGCTATGAGGCTATGAATATCGGTGGCTTTGGTGATTGGGCCGCAGCGGGCGGGCCAGTCAGCCGTTAATGCAGTGAGGCAGGGTTTGCGCCCTGCCCCACTGTCTTTGGCTACATCTTAGCCCTTCAAAGCCTCTGCAATCGGCCCCGAAATGGGCGAGGTTGGCCGCCCAATCAGGCGCGACAGGGTGCGGCTGTCATCAAACAGCGCGCCATCCTTGGCCTTGGCATCGCTGTCAGCCAGCACAAAGGCAAAGCCTTCGGGCAGGCCAAAGCTGACCAAGATATCGCGGTAGGTATCTTGAGGCAAATCATTGTAAGGAATGGGCTTTCCCACCACTTTGCTGACTTCGGCGGCAAATTCGGCCATGGTATGGGCCGTATCGCCCGCCAGTTCATAGACTTTACCCGCATGCGATGCATCCAGCGCAGCCACGGCAATCGCCTCGGCATAATCGGCGCGGGCGGCCGATGCGATTTTTCCATCGCCCGACGATCCAATCATCGCACCCGCCGCAACCGACCCCGCCAGCGAGCCTGTGTAGTTTTCGGTATACCAGCCATTGCGCAAAATCGTGGTGGTCAGGCCCGATTCGGCCAGCGCCGCCTCGGTTGCGATATGGTCTTGCGCCAAAATCATCGGGCTTGCCGCGCCTTTCAAGATCGAGGTGTAAATGATCCGCCCGACGCCCGCCGATTTTGCCGCAGCAATTACGTTCTTATGCTGGCCCAAGCGATTGTTGAAATCATTGGAAGAAATCAGCACCAAAACATCAACGCCTGCCAAGGCAGGGGCCAGCGTTTCGGCTTTGTTATAATCAAAGGCGCGCGCTGGCACGCCCAGATCGGCGGCTGGGTTGCGCACCAATGCCACCACATCGGCCGATGCATTGCGCGCCTTAATGGCCGCAATCGCCAAACGCCCCAATTGGCCCGATGCCCCAGTTACTGCAATTTTCGTCATGACACACTCCTATTTCAATGTCTGGCCCCTACATATCTCTTTACTTACGAAACGGAAGTACATACATTTTGGTAAGTATACACCAAAGGCGCACACCATGTCCCAACTCCCCGCACAGATCAGCTTTGCCGCAAATGTAATGGCCGCCGAATGTCCATCGCGCGCGATTTTGGGGCATCTGACCTCGCGCTGGGGGGTGCTGGTGATGGCCGCGTTGCAACCAGGCACCATGCGCTTTTCGGCGCTGCGGCGGCATATCGGCGGCGTGTCAGAACGTATGCTGGCCCAAACGCTGCACCAATTGGAATCCGATGGTTTCATCTTGCGCACCGCGCATGATGTGGTGCCGCCGCATGTCGACTATGCGCTCACCCCTTTGGGCTGTGAAGCGGCAGCGCATGTCGCGGCCCTGATCGGCTGGATCGAAGGGTCTATGCCGCGCATCATGTCGGCCAAAGCGGCGTAAAGAAACCTTTCGCAGAAACTGCCAAAACTGGGCATTTGGGCGGGCCCCTTTGATCTGGCGCAAAGTGCTCTGGCTGGGTCATCGCATAAAAGACCAACAGCACAAACAACGCTGACGCGACCTATTGTCACTTTTGCAATATACCCATGGCGAAACGCACTCATGCACGCTAAATAACGTAAAATCGCCGCGAGGATTTCCATGAACTTTGACGCCCTTTTCACCGCCCAGCTGGATGCCCTGAAAGCCGAAGGCAATTACCGCACCTATGCGGAATTGGAACGCAAGCGCGGGGCGTTTCCGCGCGCCGCTTCGCATAAGGATGGCGAGGTTAGCGATATCACAGTGTGGTGCAGCAATGATTATCTGGGCATGGGCCAGCACCCCGATGTGGTCAAAGCCATGGTGGACTGTGTGCAGGCCTGCGGCACCGGTGCGGGGGGCACGCGCAATATCTCGGGCAACAACCACCACCATCTGCTGCTCGAGGCCGAGCTTGCCGATCTGCATGGCAAAGAAGCCGCTCTTTTGTTCACCAGCGGCTATGTGTCGAACTGGGCGGCGCTGTCGACGCTTGGCAGCAAAATCCCGAACGCAGTGATCCTGTCGGATGCGGGTAACCATGCCTCGATGATC
>CAXNEP010000350.1:0-3226 GCA_964200865.1 Cypionkella sp.
CGGCCGCATCGATTGTGCTTATTTTTGTCATAACGCCTCCTTGCACTTGCGCCCATAGCATCGCAATCTGGGATCATATATAGGACGATTATGGATCACAGATCAGGGCAAAAGCGCGCAGTTGAATATCTTTATCCGCCGATCGACCCCTTCGATCAGCGCGTGATGGATATGGGCGAAGGCCAGCGCGTGTATGTCGAACAATGTGGCCGCCCCGATGGCGTTCCCGTGCTGGTGCTGCATGGCGGGCCAGGGGGTGGATGCAGCCCCGCAATGCGCCGCTATTTTGACCCCAATGTGTACCGCATTGTGCTGTTCGATCAGCGCGGATGTGGCCGCTCGCGCCCCCATGCGTCGGTTGATCACAACACCACTTGGCATTTGGTCAGCGATATCGAAGCCATCCGCGAGGCGTTGGGGATTGAACGGTTTATCTTGTTTGGCGGATCGTGGGGGGCAACGCTGGCGCTGGTATACGCCATTTCCCACCCAATGCGCGTGCGTCATTTGGTGCTGCGCGGCGTGTTCTTGTCGATGAAATCAGAACTTGATTGGTTTTACGGCGGCGGGGCAGGGGCGTTTTTCCCAGAACTTTGGGCCAAGTTTTGCGATTTGATTCCGCAAGATGAACAGTTCGACATGATCACCGCCTATCATCGCCGCCTGTTCAGCGGTGATTTGGCGCTGGAAACGCGTGCGGCGCGGCTGTGGGCGAACTGGGAAAATGCGCTGGCGTCTGTACATAGCGCAGGAAATCTGGGCGATAGCCCTGCGGAATACGCCCGCGCCTTTTCGCGGCTGGAATCGCATTATTTCATCAATGGCGGGTTTTTGGCCCATGATGGTTGGATTTTGGATAACAAAAGCCGCATCAGCGCCATTCCCGCCGATATTATTCAGGGCCGCTTTGATATGATTTGCCCGCCCTTGTCCGCCTATCGTTTGGCCGCAGGATGGGCGGGTGCAAATTTGCAGATGATTGGACTTGCAGGCCACGCCCTATCCGAGGCAGGCATATCCGAGGCGCTGGTTGGCGTCATGGACAGCCTGCGCGCGCGCTAAATTCGAAAATCGAGTGGGATCGTATCGCGCCCGTCCAGCACCAAATCGGCCATCACTTGCGCGATTTTTGGGGCCATACCAAAGCCAATTTTAAAGCCGCCATTGGCCACGAAATGCCCCGCGCGGTTGGGCCAAGCGCCCAAAATCGGCGCGCGGGTAATGGCGCGGGGGCGGATACCTGCCCACCGGTCAATCACCCTTGCCGATGCCAGCGCCGGCACAATAGCGCGGGCGCGGGTTATCAGCGCATCTAGCTTGTCATCGGTTGCTGCCGCATCATCCCATGTGTTTTCCGATGTTGATCCAATGGCAACCGTACCATCGCTGTGCGGCACGATGTGCAGATTATCGGCATACACTTGCGGCAATGTGCTGGCATCCCATTCCAAAAGCGCCGCTTGCCCCTTTACCCCGCCGCCCATCGGCCTGCCCAAATCGCGGCCCAAATCTGCAAGGCCAGAAAGGCCCGTGGCCCAAACCACCTGACCCTGATCTGCCGCATCCCCCAAACTCACCCGCCCCCCAAGGGCAATGATTGCCGCCGCCAGCGCAGCCCCTGCGCGGCGCGGATGCAGGCGTGCAGACAGGCTGTCATACACCAAATACCCCGATGGGCTGGCAGGCTCCCACGCTGCGCCCGTGGCTGGGCGCAATTCCCAAACCGCGTGATCGCCCCAGTGTTGCGCCGCCCCCGCAGCGCGCGCGCGGGCCAAATCAACCCCTGCGCCATCGGCAATAGGTTGCAACCGCCCCAGCCGCGTATAGCCCGCATCCGCGCCGCCCGCCCGCGCCACCCCATCCCAAAACGCCTGCGCCATCAGCAGGCTTTCCAGTTGAAACGCCTTTTTCGCATTCCAGCTATCGGGCACATGCGGTGTCAACGCGCCCACCAACCCGCCCGATGATCCTGCACCAATGGCGACCGTTTCAATCACCTGCACTTTTGCGCCGCGCCTTGCAGCCTCGTATGCGATGGACAGGCCAAAAATCCCCGCGCCGCGCACCGTTACGTCATATCTTGCCATTGATCGCGCCGCCCTTCATGGTCTGGGTTAAAGGATAGTCTTTATGCGCAGTAACGACCAGACCGCCAACATCGAATGGCGCGAAGGCGGGGTTCCCATCTCTACCCGCTTTGACGACCCCTATTTTTCGCTGAATGATGGGCTGGCCGAAACGGGCCATGTGTTTTTGGCAGGCAATGATCTGCCCGCGCGGTTGAGGCCAGATTTTGCCATAGCAGAACTGGGCTTTGGCACGGGGCTAAACCTGCTGGCGACTGCTCTGATCTGCCCCAGCGATTGCCCGATCACCTACACCAGTTTTGAAGCTTTCCCCATGCAGCCCAGCGACATCGCCCGCGCGCTGGACCTTTTCCCGCAAACTGCCCCCGTCGCCGCGCCGTTTTTGGCGGCTTGGGGCGCGGGGCTGCGCGCCTTTACCTTGGGGCCAATTTCGGTTCAGGTCATCATCGGCGATGCGCAAGACACGCTGCCCAATTGGGCGGGCCGCGCCGATGCGTGGTATTTGGATGGGTTTTCCCCCGCCAAAAACCCACAGCTTTGGTCATCAGAACTGATGGGCGAGGTTGCCCGCCACACCGCCCCGCACGGCACCTTTGCCACCTATACCGCAGCGGGCCATGTGCGCCGTGCGTTAGATGGTGTAGGGTTTGACGTGGCGCGCGTGGCAGGATACGGGCGCAAAAGGCATATGAGCAAAGGGGCGCTGCGGGCATGACCAACAATCAAAAGGGCATATGGCTGATGATCGCCGCCGTGGCCGCCTTTGCCGCGCAAGACGGGTTTTCGCGTTATTTAGCAGGTACTTACAACACGCTGATGATTGTGATGATCCGCTATTGGGTCTTTGCCGCCTTTGTGGTGTTTCTGGCCCTGCGCCGCCCCGAAGGTGTTCGCACCGCCATTCATTCCACCCGCCTTTGGGCGCATTTTGTGCGGTCGGTCTTTTTGGTCAGTGAGATTATTTTGATCGTCTGGGGCTATACCAAAATTGGCCTCATCGAAAGCCACGCCGTGTTTGCCATTTGCCCACTGTTGGTTGTGGCCTTGTCTGGCCCCGTTTTGGGCGAAAAACTCAGTTGGCAGCGCTGGGCTGCTGTCGGCACAGGTGTGGTGGGGGTGCTGATTATTCTGCGCCCTTC
>CAXNEP010000351.1:0-3198 GCA_964200865.1 Cypionkella sp.
TCTAGTAGGGCGGTCATGCCATCTCCTGTAGGCTGCGGTGGCAGGCCCGCGCGCTGGCGAAGGCAAATTGGGTCAGCGCTGGCATGGTCGTGGCGCAGGTGGGCATGGCCACATCGCAGCGCGGGGCAAATGGGCAGCCGACCTGCACCTTGGTCATATTGGGCGGGCTGCCCGCAATGGCGCGCAGCGCGCCGCCCTGCTGATCCAGCCTAGGTATGGCCCCCAGCAGCCCGCGGGTATATGGGTGGCTAGGGGCGGCGAACAGATCATCGACGGGGGACTGTTCCATCACACGCCCGCCGTACAGCACGATCACTTCGCGGCAAAAGCCTGCAATCACGCCCAGATCGTGCGTGATCAGCATCGTCGCCATGCCAAATTCGCGTTGCAATTCGGCCAAAAGCTGCATGATCTGCGCCTGTACGGTCACATCCAGCGCGGTTGTCGGCTCGTCTGCGATCAGAAGGTCTGGTTTACACAAAAGCGCCATCGCAATCATGATCCGCTGGCGCATTCCGCCCGAAAATTCGTGCGGATAGAGGCGCACGCGGCCCTTGGCATCGGGGATTTTCACTGCATCCAGCATCTGTACGCTGGCCGCGATGGCACCCGTTTTCGACATGCCCTTGTGATGCACCAAGACCTCGGCCATTTGATCGGACACGCGCATATAGGGGTTTAGCGCGGTCATCGGGTCTTGGAACACCATGGCAATATGGTTGGCGCGCAGGGCGTTGATTTGCGCCGCAGGTGCCCCCAGCACCTCGGCCCCGTCAAAGCGCACCGACCCACGCGCGCGCCCGTTCTTGGCAAGCAGCCCCATAATGGCAAAGGCCAGTTGGCTTTTTCCAGACCCGCTTTCGCCCACAATACCCAAGGTTTGCCCACGCTCTAGCGTGAAACTGACCCCATTGACAGCGTTCACCGTGCCATCCGCCGTGGCAAAGGAAACACCCAAATCTTTTACATCCAAAAGGGTCATATCAGCGATCCTTGGGGTCTAATGCATCGCGCAACCCATCGCCCACAAAGAAAAAGGCGAACATGGTGGCAATAAAGAAAAACAGCGGAAATGCCAGTTGCCAGATGGTGCCATAGCGCATCGTGCCAGCCCCTTCGGATATAAGCCGCCCCAGCGATGTAAGGGGTTCTTGCACGCCCAGCCCAAGGAACGAGATAAAGCTTTCCACCACAATCATTTCGGGGATCAGCAATGTCGCATAAACCGCGACAATGCCCAACAGATTGGGGATGATGTGGCGCAGAATAATGATGGGGGCGGGCACGCCCGATGCGCGGGCGGCCTCGATAAATTCGCGCCCTTTTAGGGTAAGGGTTTGGCCGCGCACAATGCGCGCCATCGACAGCCATGACAACAGGCCAATGCCAAGAAACAGCATCGACAAAGATCGGCCAAACATCACCAGCAGCAAGATGATGACAAACATAAACGGTATGGCCAATAAAATATCGACAATCCGCATCATGATCTGGTCTGTGCGCCCGCCGACATAGCCCGCGATAGCACCATAGAGCGTGCCGACAACAACCGAAATCAGCGCGCCGATGATACCTACCATCAGCGAAATCCGGGTGCCCTGCGCGGTGCGCGCCAGCATATCGCGGCCCAAATCATCCACGCCAAAGTAATGCCCATTGGCAAGGGCAGGTGCGCCCAGTTCGGCGGCCTTGCCCATAATCGCCCAATCGATTTCCTCGTATGACCAGGGCGCGATAAGTTCCCCCGTCAGGGAAAACAGCGTGATCAGGATCAGTGCAATCAGCCCGCCCACCGCCGCGCGGTTGCGCATAAACCGCGCCCGCGCATCGGCCCAAAGCGAACGGCCCACCACCTCGTCCAGTGTGGCAAGGCGTGCAGCCAGCGCCGTCATGTCTATCGGGGTAAGTACCATGTTAATACCTGATCTTCGGGTCGATCCACGCATACAGGATATCGACGATAAGATTGAACAGAATGGTCAAGAACCCCACCAGAAGCGTGACCCCCATCATCACCGCGTAATCGCGGTTCAACGCGCTATCGACAAAAGCTTTGCCAATGCCGCCTGTCGAAAAATACATATCCACCACAACCGAACCCGTGATCATCGCCACAAAGGCGGGGCCAAGGTAAGACAGCACGGGCACCAGTGCAGGCTTAACCGCGTGGCGCATAATCACCTTATACTCGGGCAAGCCTTTGGCCCGCGCCGTGCGGATGTGGTTGGAGGTCAGAACCTCTAGCATCGAAGACCGCATAATCCGCGCGATGGATGCCATATAGGACGTTGCCAGCGCGATGACGGGCATGATGACATAGGGCCAGGCCCCGCCTTCCCAACCGCCACCCGGCAGCCAGCCCAGCCAAAGTGTAAAGACCAGTACCAAAATCGGGGCTAGCACGAAATTGGGCAGAACCTGCGCCCCAATCGCAACCCCCACGGCCAAGTAATCGGCCCACGAGTTTTGATAAACCGCCGCCGCAACGCCGAGGCTGATCCCCACCACGACCGCCAGTACAAAACCAATCGCACCATAGGTTAGCGTCACAGGAAAACCTTGCGCGATAATCTCATTCACGGTGCGGTCTTTGTAAATGAACGACGGGCCAAAATCGAAATGCGCGACAATGCCCCAGACATAGGACAGCATTTGCCGCCACAGCGGTTGATCCAACCCGTACTTGGCATTCAAATTCGCCAAAACCTCGGGCGGCAATGCCTTTTCTTGCGTGAACGGGCCACCGGGGGCGGCATGCATCAGCAAAAACGACAAGATGATCAAAATCAAAAGCGTGGGGATGGCGACCATCACCCGCTTGAACATAAAGGATAGCATCGCCTGCCCCCAATGAAATGCACCAAGGCCACCCCCGCAGGGCTGGCCTTGGCTAGGGGTTGGTTACTGCGCAACCCGATACAGGTCTTTGGCATACCAAGACTGCATCACGTTGTTTTCAGGCAGGCCTTTGATATCGGGCTTGATCATATCCACTTTGGCATAGTGATAGATCGGGATCATCGGCATATCGGCGGCCAGCAAACCTTCGGCAGCGGTGTAGTTCGGGTTTGGATCGTCCATAGTTTTGGCATCTTTCAGCAGCGCGTCATATTCGGCGTTGTTGTATTTGCCATTGTTGTTGCCCGAATAGGACGCGAACAAATCAAGGAAGGTAGAGGCCTCGTTATAATCGGCGCA
>CAXNEP010000352.1:0-3197 GCA_964200865.1 Cypionkella sp.
GATGGCTTGGGTAAAACCAAGTTTTGCCGCCTCTTTCAACCGATTTTCTGTCTGCCCCACGGGGCGCAGCGCGCCAGATAGGGAAATCTCGCCAAACAGCACGGATTCGGGCGGCAGCGCCACATCTTCGCGCGCCGAAAGAATTGCCGCAGCCACCGCCAAATCGGCGGCAGGTTCGGTCACGCGCATCCCGCCTGCCACGTTTAAAAACACGTCCAGCCCCGCAAAGGGAATGCCGCAGCGCGCCTCAAGTACGGCCAATATCGTCGACAGCCGCCCGCCATCCAGCCCCACCACAGTGCGGCGCGGGGTGCCAAGGGGCGATGGGGCAACCAGCGCCTGAATTTCTGTCAGCACAGGGCGCGTGCCCTCGATCCCCGCAAACACTGCCGATCCTGCCGATGGTGTGCCGCGTTCAGATAGGAACAGCGCCGAAGGGTTCGCCACCTCGACCAGCCCGCCGCCGCTCATTTCAAACACGCCAATTTCATCGGCAGGGCCAAAGCGGTTTTTCACCGCGCGCAGGATGCGAAATTGGTGCCCCCGCTCGCCTTCAAAATACAGCACGGTGTCAACCATATGTTCCACCACGCGGGGCCCAGCAATTTGCCCATCTTTGGTGACATGGCCCACCAGCACAATCGCCACCCCGCGCCGTTTGGCAAAGGTGACGAGTTCATGCGCCGCTGCGCGCACTTGGGAAACTGACCCTGGCGCAGAATCCACCGTATCCAGCCACATGGTTTGAATGGAATCGATAATGGCCAGCTGCGGGCGCTCGGCATCCAGCGTGGTTAAAATATCGCGCAGGTTCGTCTCTGCGCCCAGCGCTACTGGGGCGGAGGTTAGGCCAAGGCGCTGCGCGCGCATTTGCACCTGCGCCGCCGCCTCTTCGCCCGAAATATACATTGATTTCACGCCGCTGCGCGCAAAGCTGGCTGCGGCTTGCAGCAGCAGGGTCGATTTCCCAATCCCTGGATCACCGCCCACTAAAATGGCCGAAGCTGGCACAAGGCCACCGCCCAAAACGCGGTCAAGTTCGGCAATGCCAGACGAGACGCGCGGCGGCGCATCGGCCTGCGTGGCCAAATCGGTTAAATGAATGGCCCGCCCCTTGCCGCCCAGCGCCTTTGGCCCTGCCGATAGGGGGGCTTCTTCGACCAGCGTGTTCCACGCGCCGCAGCCTTCGCATTTGCCAATCCATTTGCGATGCGCCGCGCCGCAAACCGTGCAGGTGAAATTGGGACTGGATTTGCTCATGCGCTGCTCATGCCCGTTTTCGCTGCGCGCTTCAAGGCTTGGGTTTCCATAAGGACAACGCGAGGGACGCCAGAACACAGGCGGTAAACAAATACAGCCCCCACGCCGCCTGCACCGTCACATGCCCCGCGCCTTTGGCGATAACGATATACAGCGCAATCAGGAAAATATCGGCCATCGCCAGTTTGCTGGCCAGTTGCAGGGCAGGGGCGGCGCGCGTGGGCAGTTTGCCCATATCCTGCGCCAGCATCGCCAGCAGTTTGGCATAGGGGGCGATTATGGCAAACAGCGTGACCACCGCCGCCAGCCAAATATCTGACCGCCACAGTTCGACCAGACCCGACAGAATGGATATTTCTTGCATCCCAAAAATCGGTAAAATCGCTGCCCGCATCAGGGGGGCTGCCCATGCGATGGGGAAAGCGATCAGCAGCGCGAAAATGGCCGCACGGCGCATCAGCGCACCGATTCAATCGGCCCGTCACTGCGCCCATGGATGAACTGCTGCACATAAGGGTCTGAACATGTGTCCATTTCCGCCACAGGCCCCGCCCATTGAATAACCCCGCCGTGCAGCATGGCGACGTTATCGGCAATTGCGCGCACCGATGACATATCATGCGTGATGGTCATGGCGGTTGCCCCCATTTCTACCACAATCTCGCGGATCAGCGCATTAATCACGCCCGACATGATCGGGTCTAGCCCCGTTGTCGGCTCGTCAAAGAAAATAATCTCCGGTTCGGCGGCAATGGCGCGGGCAAGGCCCACGCGCTTTTGCATCCCGCCAGACAACTCGGCAGGAACCAGATCGGCCACGGCGGGTTTCAGCCCCACGCGGCGCAGCTTTTCTACCGCAATCTCGCGCGCCTCATCCTTTGGCCGCGCCAAGGGGCCGCGCATCAGGCGAAACGCCACGTTTTCCCAGACCTTCAGGCTGTCAAACAGCGCGCCGCCTTGGAACAGCATCCCGAAACGGGCCAAAAACGCCTCACGCTCGGCCTTGCGCACATCTTGCCCGTCCAGCGCGATCACGCCTTTATCGGGCTTAACCAGCCCAAGGATCGATTTCAGCAGCACCGATTTGCCCGTGCCCGACCCGCCGATCACCACCATCGAGGTGCCGCGATCAATCGTCAGATCAACCCCGCGCAAAACCGCGTTTGGCCCGAATGTTTTGTGAACGCCTGTCAGAGTGATCATGATCCGAACAGCACCGAGGTTAGGATAAAATTGGCCGCCAGTATCAGGATCGAGGCGCTTGCCACCGCCCCCTTGGTCGCCCCGCCCACGCCCTGCGCCCCGCGCCCCGAATTCATGCCGTAGTAACAGCCAATCAGCGTGGCAATAAACCCAAACACCGCACCCTTGATCAGCGATGAGACAACATCGGTCGTTTGCAGAAAATCCACCGTGTTTTTGATATAAGAGGCAGGGTTAAACCCCAATTGCCCCGTGGCCACCAAAAACCCCCCCATAATGCCGATGATATCGCCAATGCCCACCAGCAGCGGCACACACAAAAACCCTGCCAGCACGCGCGGCACGGTCAGGTATTTCATCGGGTTTGTCGAAAGGGTGACAAGCGCGTCAAGCTGTTCTGTCACCTTCATCGTGGCAATTTCGGCAGCAATACTGGACGTCACGCGCGCCGCAATCATCAGCCCCACCAGCACGGGGCCCAGTTCGCGCACCATGCCGATGGCGACGATTTGCGGCACGACAGCCTCGGCCGAAAACCGCTGCCCGCCTGCATAAATTTGCAAAGCCAGCGCGCCGCCGGTGAAAATGGCCGTCAGCCCCACAACGGGCAAGGATAGCCAGCCCACGTTCAGCAGCGCGCTGGCAAATTCGCGCCCGTAAAACGGCGGGCGCAGAATATGGCCCAGCGTTTGCGCGGCGTAAATCGTCATCCGCCCCAAGGCGGCAAGGCTGGC
>CAXNEP010000353.1:0-3180 GCA_964200865.1 Cypionkella sp.
TTGAACCCTCAACAGGTTTAAAACGCTGGTCAAAAAACACATCAGCACTGGTTTCGCCGCGATCGATTGCGGCGGCAATAGCATCTGATATCCGTTGGGCTGCGCCCGTGACGGCGCGAATAAACGGCGTATCAACGGTTTCAACGCCCAATTTTGCGCAAGTTGAGGTGACGCGTTCGCCCGCCGTAATAAGGCTGGCAAGCTGCGCGCGCGTATCGCGCACCTCGCTTGCGGCGGCGTTGATGCTGCCTGTCAGCGCGGAAATGCCCGTGTCGAGTTGTGTCACCGACCGCGTGGTCGACCCGGTAGCAATGGCAATTAGACCTTGTTGATGATCCACCAAAGCTGCGGCGCTGGCGATGTCTGCCATAGCGGTTTCAAGCTGCTTGGTATCATTTTCCAAATCGACCGCGCGGTCAACAGCCGCAAAAGACCGCTTTCCCAAGTCGGAATTGCGCGCATCCAGTTCGCCCAAACGCTGTTCGATAGACTGAATGGCAGCTTCGGTGCGCCCTGCCAATTGTTTGATTTCTTTGGCCACCACCATAAATCCCTTGCCTTCGGCCCCCGCGCGGGCCGCCTCGATCGAGGCGTTGATGGCAAGCAGGTTGGTGGTGCGCGCGATGTCGGAGATTTCCCCCGCCACGCGCGAGACTTCGGAAAGTGATTCGCGCAGATCGGCAATGCCATCGCCCAGATCGGCCACATCTTTGAACAGGGCCTTTAGATTATCCATAGTGACCGAAATGCGCGCTTTGCCGCCATCAACCGCCGATTTGGCGGTGCTGCTGGCATTAAGGGCCGCCTGCGCGGCGCTGGCCACTTCGGAATTGTGCGACGCCATTTCATGCGCCAAGGTCTTGAGTTCATTGACGGTTTTGACATTGCCCGACAGAACATTGTCGATGCCATCGATATGGCCGTTCACCTCGGCCAAGGCGACGGTGAGAACACCCGCATCCGATGCCATGGATTGCAGCGCTGGGTTTGCGCTGCTGTCTTGCGCAGTCGGCTGAGAAAATTTGGCAATGGCATTCATTTGAAAATAGGGCCCTTTTCTGTGTTTGCCTGACCCTAGACCCAACAGGTTAATTTTTTCCAATGCAGGTCGCTGAATTGGCCTGCGCGCGGGCAATCGTTGCAAGCGGGGGCTTGGCGCGATATGGGGGGGCAGACATAGGGGGAGGGCGGAATGAGCCTTGCATTTGTATTTCCAGGCCAAGGGGCGCAAACCATTGGAATGGGGCGGGATTTGGCGCAAAGCTATCCAGCGGCCAAAGCGGTGTTTGACGAGGTGGATCAGGCGCTGGGGCAAAACCTGTCGGCGCTGATTTGGGAAGGTGATATTGCCGAATTGACGCTGACGCAAAACGCGCAGCCCGCGCTGATGGCCACGTCTTTGGCCGCGATGGCCGCGCTACAGGCCGAAGGCATTGATATTTCGCGCGCCAGTTTTGTGGCGGGCCATTCGCTGGGCGAATACAGCGCGCTATGTGCGGCGGGGGCGACCTCGCTTGCCGATACGGCGCGGCTTTTGCGCATTCGTGGCCGCGCCATGCAAGAGGCCGTGCCTGTGGGCGTGGGCGCGATGGCCGCGCTGCTTGGCTTAGATTTTGCAACCGCCAGCGAAGTGGCCGCCGAGGCTGCGCAGGGCGAGGTGTGCGAAGCTGCCAATGACAATGACCCCGCGCAGGTGGTGGTATCTGGCCACAAGGGCGCGGTGGAACGCGCGCTGGAGATTGCCAAGGCAAAGGGCGCAAAACGCGCGTTGCTGCTGCCCGTATCTGCGCCGTTTCACTGCGCGCTGATGCAGCCTGCGGCGGATGTGATGGCGCAGGCCTTGGCCGATGTGGCCATTTCGGCCCCATCGGTGCCGTTGGTTGCCAATGTGCAGGCCAGCGCGGTAAGCGATCCTGCGCAGATTCGCGCGCTGCTGGTGGCCCAAGTGACGGGCCGCGTGCGCTGGCGCGAGTCGGTTCAGTGGATGGCGGCGCAGGGCGTAACTGAATACTGGGAGATTGGCGCAGGTAAGGCGCTGTCGGGGATGATCAAGCGCATCGCCGAAGGGGCGCAAACACGGGCCGTGGGAACGGCGGCCGATGTGCTGGCGGCAAAGCAATAGGGGAATGCAAATGTTTGATTTAACAGGTAAAAACGCGCTGATCACGGGTGCATCTGGCGGGATTGGCGGGGCGATTGCCCGCGCGCTGCACGCCCAAGGGGCGCGCGTGGCCCTATCTGGCACGCGCGAGGGGCCGCTGGCGGAACTTGCGGCGGAACTGGGCGCGCGCAGCCATGTGCTGCCCTGCAATCTGTCAGACCCGGCGGCGGTGGATGCGCTGCCAAAGGCTGCGGCAGATGCGATGGGGTCGTTGGATATTTTGGTCAACAATGCGGGGATCACCAAAGATAACCTGTTCATGCGCATGTCCGATGAGGAATTTGAACAGGTGATCGATATTAACCTAACCGCCACGTTCCGCCTGTGCCGCGCCAGTTTGCGCGGCATGATGAAGGCGCGCTGGGGGCGGATTATCAACATCACCTCGGTTGTCGGGCATTCGGGCAACCCTGGGCAGGGCAATTATACCGCCGCCAAGGCGGCTGTGACGGCCATGTCCAAATCGCTGGCGCAAGAGGTGGCATCGCGCAATATTACCGTCAATTGCGTGGCCCCAGGTTTCATTGAAACCGCAATGACAGATAAGCTGAATGACGATCAAAAATCGCGCATTCTGACCATGGTGCCCGCAGGCCGCATGGGGCAGGGCGATGAGATTGCCGCAGGCGTGGTCTATTTGGCGTCGAATGAGGCGTCTTATGTGACGGGCACAACGCTGCATATCAATGGCGGCAGCTTTATGGTTTAAGTTTTGATGCCGCGTAACTGCCCTGTTGCCATAGGCGGCAGGGCTTGCTATAGGCGCGGCAGACATGCGAGGCCCGAGGTTTTCGTATTTCTGGCCCTGCCAAACTTGGCGCATAGGGGCCTTAAACGCCTTGGCAACAAGGCACGAACAGAACGCGGCAAAGCCGCCTGCAACTGAGGAAATGACATGAGCGACATCGCTGATCGTGTGAAGAAGATCGTCGTCGAACATCTTGGCGTTGAGGCCGATAAAGTGACGGAATCCGCATCGTTTATCGACGATCTGGGCGCTGACAGCCTTGATACCGTGG
>CAXNEP010000354.1:0-3178 GCA_964200865.1 Cypionkella sp.
TGGCCGCAGCCTCATTCATGTCTAGCTGCGTTGATCCAACCAGTGCCAGCGCATCAAAGCCCACGCTGGGAATATTGCCCAGCAGAATAGGCTGATCTGCATCCTGCGCGCTGCCTGCAAGCGCGTGGGGCAGGAACTGGGTAGGCTCCCCTTCCCACAGTTTTGTATCCAACTCTCCCAAAACCGCCCCGTCCCCGCGCAGCAAAACGCGCCAGCCCGCCTGCATCGCACGCGGCAGTATAGACTGCAACGTTGCGGCGGCGGGGGATCGGGTTAGGTGGTAAAATACCACCACGCCCCCGCCAGTGGCGGCCTTCCCTTTCATTTCGCCTCGAACTTATCGGCAATCAGCCTGTTCAGCGCCGCCACGCCCCAGCCTGTTGCGCCTTTGGGGGCAAGCGAGCTGTCGGATTTCAAACTTGCCACACCTGCAATATCCAAATGGCACCATGGCACATCTTCGCGCACAAAGCGGCGCAGGAATTGGGCTGCGGTGATGGAACCGCCATCGCGCCCGCAGGAATTAACCATATCAGCCACGCGGGATTTCAGTTTATCATCATAGGCTTGGCCCATGGGCATGCGCCACGCGCCTTCGCCCTCGGCGGCGGCGGCCTTTAGAAAATCATTGGCCAAAGCGTCATTATTCGAAAAAACACCTGCGTTTTCATTGCCCAAGGCCACAATAATCGCCCCCGTCAGCGTGGCCAAATTGATCATGGCACTGGGTTTGAACCGATCTTGCGCATACCACAGCACATCGGCCAGCACCAAACGCCCCTCGGCATCAGTATTGATCACTTCAATCGTGTCGCCCTTCATGGAACGCACAACGTCGCCTGGCCGCTGGGCGCGCCCGTCTGGCATGTTTTCAACAATACCCACCAGACCCACAACATTGGCCTTGGCCTTGCGCAGGGCCAGCGTGCGCATCACGCCCGCCACCACGCCCGCGCCGCCCATATCCATGGTCATATCTTCCATACCGCCCGCAGGTTTGATGGAAATGCCGCCCGTGTCAAAGACAACCCCTTTACCCACAAGGGCGAACGGCGCTTCATCGCCGCCGCCATGCCACTGCATCACAACCACTTTGCTGGGGCTTTCAGACCCCTGCCCCACGCCCAGCAGCGCGTTCATGCCCAGTTTTTCAAGCTGTTCTTCTTCCAAAATTTCCACATCCAGCCCAATTTCCTGCATCGCGGCAAGGCGGGCAGCGAAATCATAGGTGGTCAGAATATTGGCAGGCTCATTCACCAAATCGCGGGTGAACAGCACGCCCTCGGCCAATGCGGCATTGGCGCGGGCCAGTTTGGCCTGCCCTCCGGGGTTGGCAACCGCCATCGTCACCGCGCCATATTGCGCGGCAGGGCTGGTTTTATGGGCCGAAAAATCATAGGCGCGCAGGGCAATTCCCAGCGCCACCTCGCTGGCGGCTGGATGGTTTTCCGCCAATACCAACGCGCCTTTTGCGCCCAATGCGCGGCCAATCGCGCCGCCCGCGCGCCGCGCCTCAATCGCGCTTG
Organism: Cypionkella sp.; assembly: GCA_964200865.1. Taxonomy (GTDB): domain Bacteria; phylum Pseudomonadota; class Alphaproteobacteria; order Rhodobacterales; family Rhodobacteraceae; genus Cypionkella. The sequence goes on from CAXNEP010000354.1 coordinate 1,527, forward strand.
CCTTTTTGGGCAGGCGGATCAAATGCAGCGCGTCTGCAGCAAGCCCCGCTGGATAGGCCAATTCCATGCCATCCCCCGCCTTCAGCCGTCCAAACGCATCCGATGCCAGCGCCCGCGCCAGCGCGCCGCGCGTGGCCTTGTTTAACGCCTTTGCCGCAGGGGTATTGGGCGCATCGCCGTCGCACAGCAGGGCAATGCGCCCCGCCACCGTTGCCAAGTTTGGCAAATCGGGGCTTTGAAAGGCAATCATCACGGGTTGGGCCATTACATTCTCCTCGCGCTGCGCCGATTGCGCAGATTATTGCCCCAAGCTAACCTTGGCAGGCGGAATATGCCAGATAGCAGTTTTCCCTTGCGCGCGAATGGGATAGGGTCGCGCCAAATTGACCCAGCGAAAGCACGGCCTTGCAGAACCCTATGTCACGGATCGACCGATACATCTTCTGGCAACTTCTTGGTTTTTTTGGATTTTTTTCCATTATCTTGATTGCGGTCTATTGGGTGAACCGCGCGGTTGGCCTGCTAGAAACTCTGCTAGGCGATGGGCAATCTTTGGGCGTTTTCGTGCAAATGTCCCTGCTTTCCATTCCCAGCGTGGTCGAATTGATTGTGCCAATGGCTGCTTTTGGCGCGGCGGCCTTTACCGCCAATAAGCTGGCAGGTGACAGCGAACTTGTCATTCTGCAAGCCACGGGGTTTTCCTTTTGGCGCATCATGCGGCCTGTCATGTATTTCGGGGCTGTGGTCGCCATTTTCACTGCGCTGGTGACCAATTACCTGATACCCGAGGCAGCAACCCAACTGCGCGAGTTGAACGCAGAAATCGCGAAAAACACCACCGCGAAATATCTGAAAGAGGGCCAATTCCACACCCCCAGTGACGGGATCGTGCTGTATTTCCGCGACATCACCGATAACGGAGAGCTTTTGGATATTTTCATCGCCGATTCGCGTAATTTAAGGTTTCAGCAGGTCTACACAGCACAGCGCGCCTTTGTTGTGAACGATGACGGCACGCCAAAACTGCTATTGCTAGACGGCATGGTGCAGCGCAGCGTTTTGGCGGATCAAACGTTATCGACCAGCCATTTTTCTGACTTTACCATATCCCTAGACTCGCTGATGGAAAGCGAAAGAAGGGTCAGATTAAGCGCGGCCGAAATGTCCACCCTTTATTTGATCACGGCAACAGAAGAGTCAGCGAAACTTGTGCGCCGCCAAATGGAATATCTGCACTTTGCTGGACATTTGCGCATAACGTGGGCCGCCAGCGCCGCCTTCACCGCAATGGTTGGCTTTGCTTCTTTGCTTGTTGGCGGCTTTAGCCGACAAGGGCTTTGGAAACAGATGTCCTTAGCAGTGGCCTTGTTGATTGTGATGTATCTTGTGCATATTGTCACGCTCAGCAATGGCCCCCGATTTGCAGGGGGCTGGGTTTTGGCATATTTGACACCGCTGGTGGGCGCGGCCGTGACGAGCCTTGTGATTTGGCAGGCGGGCAGGCCAAGGCGTCTTGGGCCAGCCTTAGGCCCGATGGTGGCTGCAAAATGACCTTGTTTCGATATGTCCTTTTCCGATTTCTGACAACATTTGGGCGGGTCTTCTTGATTTTCGCCTTTTTGCTGTTTGTTGTCGGAATAGTAGACGAACTT
>CAXNEP010000355.1:0-3150 GCA_964200865.1 Cypionkella sp.
ATGATCCACCCGCGCCATATATTGCGCAAGAGTTTTCACTTGGTTCAGCCAATTTGCCAGCAGTTTAGGTTCGTGCGGGGCGGCGTGAACGCCCGCCGCAATCTCGCCGTTCAGGGCAGACGTAACGGCAAAGGACACAGGCATCGACACAAGCCGCGCCATCGCCGATCCGCGCGCATCACCCCAAGCATCCAGCGCCCACGTTTCGTGAAAGACGCTGCGGCCCTCGCGCTCGGCCTTCAGCGACACAAACAGCACAACGCGGTCAGGCTCGCCCGGCGCATAAGAATTGGCAGCCAGAAATTCGGCCGCCATTTCGGCAAGACGCGCATCGCCACTTGGCCCTTCTAGGGTTTCAATTTCGCGGAACACGGGGGCCCATGCCTGCGCCCAGCCGTTCAGACGAATGGTGCCACGCACAAAATCGCGCAGCTTCCATGCGGGGTCAAAGCGGTAATCGGCGATAAAGGGGTAACTGTCGCGGTTGGGATACACCTCGAACGATTCGGGGCTTGGCAGGGGGGCCTCATAGGCGGTGATCGCATCCCATGGGCGCGGGACCGTCAGTTCGGCAAAATCGCGCAAACTGCGCGACGGCGAACGGAGCGCCTTTAAAACCCCCAACGGAGCCCAAGAAAACTTGTACCGAAACGGGTTTGGGATTTTTGGAACCCCGCCGCAATAAGATGTGAAAGAGATCACATTATCAGCATGATAGCCCGCGCTGGCGCGATAGCGCGCCACCAAATCATGCGCCATCAAATGGTCAATACCAGGGTCTAGCCCCACTTCATTGACCGATACCAACCCTTGCGCGCGAAATGCGCCGTCCAGCGCCCGCATTTCGGGCGCAATATAAGATGACGATGCAAAATGCGCGCCTTTTTCAAGGCAAACCTGCGCAATCGAAACATGCTGATCTGCGGGCAGCATAGACACGGCAATATCGCCCGCCTTTAGCACATCTTTCAGCGCGGCCAGCGAAAAGGCGCGGATGTCGGTGGTTAAATCCCCCACAACCTCGCGCGCCTTTTCAACGGTGCGGTTCCACACCACCACCTGATGCCCCGCTTCCAGCAGCGCCCGCAAACCAGGGGGCGAGGAAAGACCCGTGCCGCACCAATGAATTGTCATCTTAATCTCCCTTAAACCTTGGCGACATGCGCCAGATAATCCAGCTTTGCCCGCGCCCAAACGCCCGCCTCAATCGCCCCCAGTTGCGCCAAAGTGGGCAGCAATTGTGCCGCATAATCAATGCTGCTTTCCACGGGCAGCAATGACGGCAGGTTGTCAATCGCCGTTACATCCAGCACGGGCGCATGGGCCACCCGCAGCGCAGGCTCGGCCCATTCGGTTGTGCGGTTATACACTTTGATGGGCGAGAAATCGGATGTTGGATCGCAGGCGATATCGCCAATCACAGTCAGTTTGCGCGCATCGTCGCCAATCGCATTTGCAGGCACGAAAACGGGGCAGCCTGGGCGGGCAAGGATGCAATTCAGGAAAATCTCATGCGCCAGAATTTCAGGAAATGGCCCGCCGCTGGCTGTTTCCGCCAGGTCCCATTTGGTCACATCCATACCCATCGCGCCGCACAAATCGGCAGCCCCCGTGCCAACACGCCCTAATGCACCAATGATTATCGCGCGAGGGCGCGTTGCGGCGGGCAGATCGGCAGCCAGATCAGCCAGCAACGCCGCCTTGCCCGTATATTTTGAAACAGGCCCCGCCAGCGCGCCCTTTTGCTGCGCAGCCCAGCATTTCAGGGCAACGGCAGCCCCCGCATACCCCGCCCAATAGCCAAAGGCAGCCACACGGCGCCCCGATTCATCCACCAGATATTCCAAATCATACAGCGTGCCGCTGCCCGCCTTGAACCGCTTTAACAGAACCTGCCCTGCGGGCTGGCCCTTGAACGCATGGCCAAACATAATGTGGCGGTGGGTCAGCGGCGTGCCATCTTCGGGCAGTTCTTTCAGACCAAAGATAATCGCATCAGCAGGCGCGCTGGGCCATGCGTTTTCGGGCGCAATGGCGCAGCCTGCAGCGCTATAGCCATCAACCCCAATGGCGCGCACGGATGACTGTTCGACCGTCACCTTAATCCCCGCCGCAATTAGCGCCGCTGCGCCTTCAGGGGTTAGGCCAACACGTTCCTCATTTGGCCGCTGCTCGGCCCGCACCCACAGATGGGTCATCGCAAAATCCTTTGATCAAATTATCACGCCCACGATAGCAGAACCCAGCGCGGGCGAAAGGGGCGCTACAGATCGAAACTGGCGAAAACGGGGGCATGGTCGCTGGGCTGCGTCCAGCCCCGCGCGGCGCGCAAGATGCGGCTGGAATGGCCTGCGCTGGCAATATCGCGGCTGGCCCAGATATGATCCAAACGGCGGCCCTTATCGGCGCTGTCCCAATCGGCGGCGCGGTAACTCCACCAGCTATACAGCCGCCCGTTTGGAATATCGGCGCGGGTGACATCGCACCATGCGCCCGCCTCCATCACATCGGTGAAATGCTGCACCTCGATCGGCGTATGGCTGACAATTTTCAAAAGCGCCTTGTGATCCCAAACATCATCCTCGCGCGGGGCGATGTTCAAATCCCCTACCAGAATCGATTTTTGCGGGGCATCTTCGCGGAAATGGTCACGCATCTGCGTTAGATAATCCAGCTTTTGGCCAAACTTCTCATTCTCGGTGCGGTCGGGAATATCACCGCCTGCGGGCACATAGCAGTTATGGATTACAACGCCATTTTCCAGCCGCCCCGCCACATGCCGCGCATGGCCCAAATCGGCCCAATCCATTCCGCCCGCATCAACCAGCGGGATTTTGGACAGTATCGCCACCCCATTATAGCCCTTTTGCCCGCGTGCCACCATGTGGGTATACCCCAGCGCGGCAAACCCCTCGGTCGGGATTTTATCGACAGGGCTTTTGCATTCTTGCAGGCACAGCACATCTGGCGCTTCCTCGCGCAACAGCTTTAGCACCAACTCCTCGCGCAAGCGCACCGAATTAATGTTCCATGTGGCTAGGGTGAATGCCATCTGCGCCTCCTGTTTGTTTCTTTATGGGCGGGCTGGGCGGCGCACTCAAGAGGGGGGCAAAAGAAACCCAGCCAAAAGGCTGGGCCAGTTCAACAGGG
>CAXNEP010000356.1:0-3139 GCA_964200865.1 Cypionkella sp.
GCGGCTTTCACCGCCTCTTGGCTGTGGAATATGCGGGCAGGGGCCTCGATCACATGGCGTTCGGGTGCCACGGCGGACACTTTGATCACGCCGCGCCCCAAATTGCCAACCAATTGGCGCAGGCCGCCCGTGGCTTGGAACGGATCGGATGCAGGGCGCAGGATTTTGTCGTTTAGGGTCTGCGCGGGGCCATCGACCCATGTCAGACGGCCGTCCAACAGCTTTGGCTCATTGCGATAGGCGCCTAGACCATCGCCTGCGATGGTTTTTGCATCGGGATGCAAAAGGCCTGCATCAAGCAGTTGGCCAATCATAAAGGGCAGCCCCCCCGCCGCGTGGAAATGGTTCACGTCCGCAATGCCGTTTGGGTAAACCTTGGCCATCAGGGGCACGGCAGCAGAAATATCGTCAAAATCCTGCAAATCCAGCAAAACGCCCGATGCGCGGGCCATGGCGGGAAGGTGCAGCACAAGGTTGGTCGACCCACCCGTGGCCATCAACCCGACAAGGCCGTTGACATAGGCGCGCTCGTCCAAAATCTCGCCCGCGGGGCGGAAATCATTGCCCAGCGCGGTGATTTGGGCGGCCTTTTCCACTGCCGCCGTGGTCAGCGCATCGCGCAGCGGCGTGTTTGGGTTGACAAAGGATGCGCCTGGCAAATGCAGGCCCATAAACTCCATCAGCATTTGGTTGGTGTTGGCCGTGCCATAGAACGTGCACGTGCCCGCGCCGTGATAGCTGGCCATTTCCGCCGCCATCAGCGCATCGCGCCCCACCTCGCCATTGGCATAAGCGTTGCGCACGCGCGATTTTTCGTCATTGGGCAGGCCCGATGTCATGGGGCCTGCAGGCACAAAAACAGCGGGGATATGGCCAAAGGTGGCGGCGGCAATAATCAGGCCAGGCACGATTTTGTCGCAAACACCAAGGTACAGCGCGGCATCAAAGCAGTTATGCGACAGGCCCACGCCAGCAGCCAGCGCGATCACATCGCGCGAAAACAGCGACAATTCCATCCCGGGTTGGCCCTGCGTCACCCCATCGCACATGGCAGGCACGCCACCCGCAACCTGCACAGTCACCCCCGCTGCCGCCGCCGCGCGGCGGATCAAATCGGGATAGGTTTCAAACGGGCGATGCGCCGACAGCATGTCATTATAGGCGGTGATGATGCCCAAATTGGCCACGCGCCCTGCCGCCAAGGCTTCTTTCTGCCCTTCCATCGCCGCATAGGCATGGGCCTGATTGCCGCAAGACAAATGCGCGCGCACAGGGCCATTTCCAGCCGCCCCGCGCAGACGCGCAAGGTAGACCGCCCGCGCGGTTTCGCTGCGGGCGCGGATACGGTCTGTCACGCGGTCAATGGCTGAATGAAGCTTGCTCATGGAGGGAATCCTTTATGATATCTAAATATATCACCACTTGTTAGCGCTAACAACCCCAAGGCTTGCGCAAAAACGCGCAGTCATTTGCCACAATTTTCGCAAAATTGTCCCATTTTCGCAGCAGTTCTGGCCCATGCTGGCCACAGTCGCGCGCTATCCCATAACCATGATCTTGAACCCATGAGGTGCGGAATGCGCAGCTTTCGTTTTACTGTAATCGCCTTGGCCGCCCTTGGCCTATCGGGCTGCATGATGTCTGACCCGCCGTCGCGCGGCGGTCTTGGCGCGCCGTCTTTGGCTGCCCAGCAGCCCAGCGCCTATAACGTGACGCGAGTCAATGTTCTGGTGCCACGCAGTTTGGTCGTATCCGAGGAGAACACCTACAAACCCGCCGCCGATATTGTCTGGCATGGCGAAGCTGCGGGCAACCGTTTTGCCCAAGTGGAAAAACTGATGCGCGATGGTATCACGGCAGGCGCAGGGGCGTTTCGCGCGGGCCGCGCTGTGACGGTTGATGTGCAGGTCGCGCGCTTTCACGCCCTGACCCAGAAAACCCGCAACAGCTTTGGCGGCAAGCACGAGCTGATCTATGCCCTGACCCTGCGCGATGCCGCCACGGGCGAAGTGCTGCTGCAAGAGCCGCGCGTCAACGCCACGGTGCGCGCGGCGGGCGGTGCGGCAGCGCAGGCCGAGGAGGCTGTCGGGCGCACGCAGGCCGTGGTGATCCGCGAGGCGCTGGCCGCGTCGATCCAAAAAGAACTTGGCGGCAAGGCTGGTGGCGGTGGGCTGCTGGCAGGCGTTGCCCGCGCCGCGCAAAGCCCCAGTGACGCGCCCCTGAATTAACGCGGCAACCGCCGCGCGCATTGCCCTCTTTTCATAAGGCGGCAATGCGATTATGCAGCGGGGATGAATGATCACATCTCCCCCCCCAATGACGATATTGATGGCCTCGCCCCAGCGGGCCTTGCGCGCGTGCGGCTTAAACCAAAGGCCGAAGCGCGGGCCATTCGCCATGGCTTTCCATGGGTTTACGCCGACGAGGTGGTCACCGACCGCCGCACCATGGCCATTCCTGTGGGCGCATTTGCCGTGCTGGAAGACGCCGAACGCCGCCCGATGGGGCTGGTGACGGTCAACACCAAATCCAAAATCATCGCGCGGATGATCGACCGCGACCCGGAGGCCGTGATTGATACCGCATGGTTTGCCGCCAAAATCGACCGCGCGCTTGATCTGCGCGCGCGGCTTTATGATCTGCCCTTCTATCGCCTTATCCATGCCGAATCCGATGGATTGCCAGGTGTGATTATCGACCGTTTTGGCGATGTTGCAGTGATTCAACCCAACGCCGCTTGGGCCGAGGTGCATCTGGACGCGCTGGTTGATGCGCTGATGCAGGTGACAGGTATCAAAACCGTGGTCAAAAACGGGTCAGGCCGCGCGCGGGGCCTTGAAGGTTTGGCCGAGGAAACCGCAATCATGCGCGGCGCGCTGGCAGGCCCCATTGCTGTGCCCATGAACGGGGCCACCTATTTGGCCGATTTGACCCATGGTCAAAAAACGGGTCTGTTCTTTGACCAGCGCCCCAACCACGCCTTTGCGGCGCGTCTGGCCAAGGGCGCGCGGGTGCTGGATGTGTTCAGCCATGTGGGCGGATTTGGCCTTGCGGCGCTGGCAAATGGGGCCGAAAGCGCGCTGTGCGTTGATGGATCGGCAGCGGCGCTTGAACTTGCCGTGCAAGGCGCGCGCGCCAG
>CAXNEP010000357.1:0-3125 GCA_964200865.1 Cypionkella sp.
CGGCTACGGAATAGGGGCGATAATCATGCGGGCCGAATTCGAAAATCGAAATCCCATCGGTGCGGATCATGGCCGCATCCACCCCGTCCAGCGAGGTGCCCGACATCATCCCCAGCGCCCAGATCGGCCCCGTTTCTTTCATATATCCCCTGCCCCACCTTTCCCTACCGCGCATCCCCCGCTATAGGTGTGAAACCTTATCGCACGAGATGCCCATGACCTACCATCCAAAATCCGAATTCCTGCGCGTGATGCTGGCGCGCGGTTTTGTGGCCGATTGCACCGACTACCAGGCGCTGGACGAGGCGCTGCTGAAAGGTGCGATGCCTGCCTATATCGGCTTTGATGCAACCGCCACCTCGCTGCATGTCGGTAGCCTTATTCAGATTATGATGCTGCGCTGGCTGCAAAAGTCGGGCGGGAAACCTATCGTCCTGATGGGTGGTGGTACGACAAAAGTGGGCGATCCCAGCTTTCGCGCTGAAGAGCGCCCGCTGCTGACAGATGCGCAAATTGACAGCAATATCGAAGGTATCAAACGCGCCTTTTCGCCCTATGTACAGTTTGGCGATGGGCCGACTGACGCTGTTATGGTCAATAACGCGCAGTGGCTGGATGATCTGAACTACCTGTCATTTCTGCGCGATATTGGGCGGTATTTCTCCGTCAATCGGATGCTGTCGTTCGAATCTGTGAAGTCGCGGCTGGATCGCGAACAATCGCTGTCTTTCCTAGAATTCAACTATATGATCTTGCAGGCCTATGATTTCCTTGAACTTCACCGCCGCTATGGCTGCATGTTGCAGATGGGCGGATCAGACCAGTGGGGCAATATTGTCAACGGCGTGGATTTAACGCGCCGCGTGGTTGAGGCTGAGGTTTTCGGCCTAACCTCGCCCCTGTTGACCACATCTGATGGCAAGAAAATGGGCAAATCGGCGGGCGGGGCTATTTGGCTGAACGGCGATATGCTGCCGCCTTATGAATTTTGGCAATTCTGGCGAAATACCACCGATGCGGATGTCGAGCGTTTCTTGAAGCTCTACACCGAACTGCCCTTGGACGAATGTGCAAGACTGGGCGCGTTGCAAGGATCAGAGATTAACGCCGCAAAAATCGTTCTTGCCAACGAAGTGACCACCCTGCTGCACGGGCTTGACACTGCGATGGCAGCCGAGGCCACCGCGAAGGCCGTGTTCGAACAGGGCGGTGTGGGTGAAGAACTCACTACCATCACTGTCACCTTCGATCAATTGTCCGAAGGCATGTCCACCGCCGCGCTGTTCGTGCAGGCGGGGCTTGCGGCATCTGGCAAAGACGCAAAGCGTCTGTTTGCCGATGGCGGGGCGAAGGTAAATGACATTGTCGAGACCGCCCCGCGCCTGATTGGCGAGGATGAACTGCGCAATGGTATCAAACTGACCGCAGGCAAAAAGCGCCATGCGCTGGTGAAATTGGGGTAACGAAAAAGGGGGCCTGTGGGCCCCCTTTTCCGATACTTGCTAGATTATTCCTGACCAGATTATTCCTGTACAGTCACCTTGCTCATCACATCTGGTGTTGCTGGCGGCTCGCCGCGCGTAATCGCATCAACCACCTCCATGCCAGACACCACATGGCCGACGATGGTATATTGCCCGTCCAAGAACGGCCCATCGGCAAACATGATGAAGAACTGGCTGTTGGCGGAATTCGGGTCTTGCGCCCGCGCCATACCAACCACGCCGCGCGCAAAAGTCTCGTCGGTGAATTCGGCAGGAATATTGGCCATATCACTGCCGCCCATGCCTGCCATGCTGGTATCGCCGCCCGCTTTGCCAAACTTCACATCGCCCGTTTGCGCCATAAAGCCGTCAATCACGCGGTGAAACACAACGCCGTCATAAGCGCCCTCTTTTGCCAGCGCCACCAATTGGGCGGCATGCTGCGGGGCGGTGTCAGCGGCCAAATCTATCACCACTTGGCCTGCTGCCGCGCCCGTGATGTCAATCACCAGATTGGGCGCAGGGCTATCTTCAAAACCTTCGGCAACGGCAGGGCTGGCCATAAGGGCCAATACAAACAAAGATTTACGAAGCATCGGCAGCCACCCTTACAGTGATCATGCGGTCAGGCGATGCTGGCGGCTCGCCGCGCGTGATCGCATCTACATGTTCCATCCCCGAAATCACGCGCCCATAAACGGTGTATTGGCGGTTCAGGAAATGGTTGTCAGAAAAATTGATGAAAAACTGGCTGTTGGCCGAGTTTGGGCTGGACGAGCGCGCCGCCCCAATCGTGCCGCGATCATGCGGAATGCCCGAAAATTCGGCAGGCAGATCAGGATGCTGCGACCCGCCCGTACCCGCGCGGCGCAGGTTGAAATCTTTTTCCATATTGCCATTTTCCACATCGCCCGTTTGGGCCATGAACCCGTCAATCACGCGGTGAAAGGCAACATTGTCATAGGCTTTGGCGCGGGCCAAAGTCTTCATCCGCTCGCAATGTTTGGGGGCGATATCGGCAAGCAGTTCGATAACCACGTCGCCGCCTTTCAGCGTGATGATGACGGTATTTTCGGGATCTTTGATCTCGGCCATGGTGGCTCCTTTTCATTTCTGGCGCGGTTTTATCGCGGCCTGCGTCAAAGGAAAAGGGGCAGGTTGACGCGCGCAAATTTTCGGCGGAAACAGGGCGCAACTTAGGAGGCTGACATGGCTTGGAAAACAATCGACGATATGGATGTGGCGGGCAAGGTCGTGCTGACCCGCGTGGACATAAATGTGCCGATGGAAGGCGGGCGCGTGACGGACGCGACGCGAATTGAAAAAATCGTGCCAACCGTGCGGGATTTGCGCGCAAAGGGGGCCAAAGTTGTGCTGCTGGCGCATTTTGGGCGGCCCAAAGGCAAGCCCGTGGAAGAGATGTCTTTGCGCCATGTGCAGCCCGCGCTGGAAACTGCGCTGGGGTACAGCGTGACCTTTATGGAAAACCCCACCCGCGCCGCGATTGATGCCCTGCCCGCAGGCGCGGTGATTTTGGCCGAAAACACCCGCTTTTCCCCGATGGAGGAAGAAAACGCGCCGCAAATGGTGGCTTTTCTGGCCAGCCTTGGCGATTATTTCTGCAACGATGCGTTTTCTGCC
>CAXNEP010000358.1:0-3113 GCA_964200865.1 Cypionkella sp.
TGATTGTTAGGTTTTCCGACAAGGCATGTCCCAAAGATTAACTGCTTCTGCTGCACATTACAGCATAACCTTACGTTAACGTAAAGGTAACGTCGCGTCACAATCCCTATCGGCTAAAACCTGCCAATTTTGTCCAAGGCAGGGGTTGCCCCGCGCAAGCGCCGCCTTAGGCCGCGATGCTAGGCATGGCCCGTCGCGCCCGACAGCGCCACAGGATCAACGCCAGAATGGCGCAGCGCCGCTGCCCATTTTGCCCCTGCATCTGCGGCAAAAACAATGTCGGGCAATCCTTCCAACGTCAGCCACGCGTTATCGGCAATCTCACCCTCTAACTGGCGCGGGCCCCAGCCTGCATAGCCCAAGGCCAGCAGGGCAGGGCGCGGCCCTGCACCATCTGCCAGCGCCTCTAGCACATCCAAGGTCGCGCTCATCTGAAACCCGCCAGAAATATCCAAAACGGCGGCCTCGGTCTGATAGCCATCGCGGTGCAGAATAAACCCGCGCCCCGGCTCGACTGGCCCGCCGTAATGCACGTCAATCTTGGCAGGGTGGGGCGCAAGTATGCCCAGCTTGTCCAGCAGTGCAGGAAAGCTCATATCCGCCAATGGGCGGTTGACGATAATGCCCATCGCCCCATCGTCTGAATGCGAACACAGCAAAATCAAACTGCGGGCAAAACGTGGGTCTTGCATCCCCGGCATGGCGGCCAATAATTTGCCAGTTAAATCCATCGCAAACCTTTCTGCGCCGCTTAATCCCCCTAACATGGCATCTTTACGCGCAATCTCAAGCCGCAAGCGCAGGATTGGTGAACCAATCACGCGGGCAAGGCGCGCGCGCACTGAAAGGTGATTTGCCGTGGCGCGGCTTTGGGGTAAAAGCGCGCTATGAAACGCATTCTTCTTATTGCCCTTTTCGCCCTGCCTCCCTTGGCCGCGCAGGCCCAAATCGAAGGGCTGATCAGCGCCGAAATCGTGCAAGGCGGGCGCGATGCCGATGGAAAACCTTTGGCCGCCATAGTGCTGACATTGCAGCAGGGTTGGAAAACCTATTGGCGCAGCCCTGGCGAGGGGGGCGGCATCCCGCCCGAATTTGACTGGACAGGATCGCAAAACCTTGCAGGGGCAGACATTATCTGGCCCGCGCCCATTGTCTGGGGCGATGTCGGCATGACCAATATCGGCTATCAAGACAAGCTAACCCTGCCGCTGGCGCTGCTGCCCATTGATCCAGCAAAGCCCTTGGCGGTGCAGGCCACCATCAGCTTTGGCATTTGCAAAGATATCTGCATTCCCGCCTATGCCACGCTCACGGCGGATGTCTCGGGAAACTTGCCTGCACAGGTTACCATCACGCAGGCCTTGGCGGATGTGCCGCAATCGGCCCAGGCGCTGGGCGCGGCTGATGTGTCTTGCACCTTCGCGCCGATCACAGATGGTATGCGCGTGACTGCGCATTTTTCCATGCCACTGCTTGTGCAAAATGCCGTTGAAACCGTGGTTTTTGAACACCGCGACCGCAGCGTTTGGGCATCGGGCGCGCAGGTGACGCGGGACGGCGATCATGTGACCGCCGTGGCCGATTTGGTACCATCAAACGCCAAGCCCTTTGATCTGGATGGGAACGATCTGCGCCTGACGATTTTGGCAGATGGCCGCGCCGCCGAGCTGGTCGGCTGTCCACTAAACTAACGCGCAAATCAACCGCGCAGCATCGCCTTTAGCGCCAGCGCATCGGCCCAAGTATCCCTCTTGGCGCTTGGGTTTTGCAGCAAAATGCGCGGGGGTAGCATGACCAAAGCGCGCGCCTCGCCAACGCTGGCCCAATTGCCGCGCGCCCGCGTAAGGCTGGTTTCCCCCAGCAGCATTTCCAGTGCGATATGGCCCATAATCACCACCGCCTTCGGCGCTGCCAGTTCAATGCGCCGCAGGGCAAAGGGGCGCATCATGGCCAAGGCTTCAGCGCGTTCGCCCTCGCCCCCGCGCATGGGCCACGGCAGGGCGGGGGCCAGTTGGATTGCGCCCGCAGGGTTGGGCGCGTGCAGCGCTAAGCCTATGGCCGCAAACACTTTTTCAAACAGGATGCTTTCATTGCCCACCAGCGCGCGGCCAGCGCGTTCGCCTTCGGTTGTGGGCGGATCGCAGATCACCAAAACATCGGCCAAGGCATGTCCGACCGCTGCCACCGCCCCACGCGCGCCTTTGCGCATATCGCACAACTCGAACGTGGCGGCGGCGCTGTCCAGCGCCTCGCGGGTTTGGCAGGTGTTGGCGATGCGGACAGCTTCGGCAATCGCCTCGGCCCCACCAGATTTCGCTGCAACTGTTTGGGAGGTAAGGGTTTTTGGCGCGGTAGGGGCGACAGAAACACTGGCCGCGCGCTGCATATATTCGGCCTTTTCGGGCAGATCATAGGCATTGACGGGGGCCTCGCAGATCGCCTCGTCCGCGCCCAAATCGACCTGCCACGCCAAGGCTGCAAGGCTGGCGTAATAGTCTGCTTCGATGTTTTCCCTGATTCCCATATGGCCAAACTAGGCGCAAAAGCCCCTCCTCACAACCACCCTTGCCCCAAGGCCAAACCCTTTCTATAAGCGCAGAAAATGATGGAGAAGCACATGAGCTTTCGCGCCCGCCATCTGTTGGGGATCGAGCATCTAAGCCCCCAAGATATAACAACAATTTTGGATTTGGCCGACAAATATGTTGACCTAAACCGCCGCACGGTTAAGCAATCTGATGTGCTGGCGGGGCTGACGCAGATCAATATGTTCTTTGAAAATTCCACCCGCACGCAGGCCAGTTTCGAGCTGGCGGGCAAGCGCCTTGGCGCGGATGTGATGAACATGGCGGTCGGTGCATCTTCGGTGAAAAAGGGCGAGACGCTGATTGACACGGCGCTGACGCTGAACGCGATGCACCCCGATCTTTTGGTTGTGCGCCACCCGTCTTCGGGCGCGGTCAACTTGCTGGCCGATAAGGTGAACTGCGCCGTGCTGAATGCAGGCGATGGGCGGCACGAACACCCCACGCAGGCCCTGCTAGATGCGCTGACGATCCGCCGCGCCAAGGGGCGCATTCAGCGCCTAACCGTGGCGATTTGCGGCGATATTG
>CAXNEP010000359.1:0-3104 GCA_964200865.1 Cypionkella sp.
TGGCCACCAAAATCTCGCGCCGAAAGCGGTGCAAAAACTGAATGGCTTCTTTCGAGGCGATCTGAAAATCTACGCCAATGCGCAGACCCAACCGCTCTAACGCGGCAACTGCAGACATCGCCCCTGTGGTGGACTGCGAAATAATGCCATCAGGGCGCGGGTTTTGGCCCCAACGCTTGGTCACCTCGCGTTCAACTTGCGCGCCGCTGCTGTCAGATGTGAAGCCGCTGGCCAATTCCACTGTGATATCGCAGGCCGCCGCCGCCTCGATCAGGCCAGCAATCATATGCTGTGCGTACATCTGGTCTTGCGGTGGGACGATACCGTAAATGTGGCGGCATCCGCGCGCCACCAAAGCTTTGACCGCCAGTATGCCAAAGGCCTGATTGTCATAATCAAAATAGGGATGCGACACGCCCATATTGCTGCGCCCATGCGTGGCAAAGGGAATGTGGTGCTGCGCAAGATAGGCAACGCGGGGGTCGTCTGCCTTGGTTTGGTTAAAGATAATCCCATCGGCCGAACCTGTTTCCACCAGATACCGAATGGGATCAAGCGGGTCTTGATCGGGGAAATAAGGCATGACAACCAGATGATAGGATGATCCGCGCAAACTGTCGGCAATGGCATAGAGAAGTTTGGCGGTGTTGTTCATCACATCGGATTCCGCCGAAATGACCAGCGCGATCACATTCGTCTTACCTGTGCGCAAACGCACACCGGCGCGGTTGGGTCGATAGCCCAGCTTGATCGCGGCCTCGCGCACGCGCGCCTTGGTTGCATCGCCAATATCGGGGGCATCAGACAGCGCGCGGCTGACCGTAGCCACCGCAAGCCCCGTTTCCTGCGCGATGGTCTTTAGGGTGGGGCGGGCCTGCGTTGCAGCGGCGGTATCAACCTGTGTCATCAAACCCCCCGATCTATCGTGCCGCAGGCCATTGGGTGATTCGCCATGCGGGGGCGAATCATCGATTTTGGGCGCGGAAGTGACGAATGTGACAGGTTCATAACAATGGCGATTCTTTGTGCAAAGCGATGCGCTGCGGGCGGTACGATGGACGTTTTCCGCCAAGATTTCGCACGCAACACCTTTTATTCTTAGCTGAAATCCTGTGCAGAAAAAAGCGGGGTATGCGAAAATAAATGTCTTGAATGAAAATCTATATCGTTTTAGCCTTGATCTATAACGTTGCAGGTCTGGGAGGACTG
Source organism: Cypionkella sp. (assembly GCA_964200865.1). Classification (GTDB taxonomy): domain Bacteria; phylum Pseudomonadota; class Alphaproteobacteria; order Rhodobacterales; family Rhodobacteraceae; genus Cypionkella. The sequence goes on from CAXNEP010000359.1 coordinate 1,210, forward strand.
AATGAAAAACTGGAAACTAATGTCGGCACTTTTGGTGTCGGCCGCGCTGCCATCGTCGGCATTTGCGGTGGATTTGGAAGTGACCCACTGGTGGACTTCGGGCGGTGAAGCGGCTGCTGTGGCAGAGCTGGCCAAAGCATTCGACGCCACGGGCGACAAGTGGGTTGATGGCGCCATTGCAGGCGGCGGCGATACTGCGCGCCCTGTTATGATTTCGCGCATCACGGGCGGCGATCCGATGGCGATGACCCAGTTCAACCATGGCCAGCAAGCGCTGGAATTGGTCGAAGCTGGCCTGATGCTGGATCTGACCGATGTGGCCGAAGCAGAAGGTTGGAAAGACAAGATTTTCCCACCTGGCCTGCTGGACAGCTGCACCGTTGATGGCCGCATCTACTGTGCGCCAGTGAACATTCACTCGCCCGAATGGTTGTGGTTGTCGAACAAGGTTTATGAAGATATCGGCATTCCTGTTCCACAAAACTGGAACGAATTCGTAGCTTCGGCACCGCAAGTTGAAGCTGCTGGCAAAATTCCATTGGCTCTGGGCAACCAGCCTTGGCAGTCGAACCTTGCTTTTGGCGCGCTGACTGTCGCCGTGGCTGGTCTTGACGTTTGGAAGAAAGTGAACATCGACAAGGACATGGCAGTGGCTGCTGGCCCTGAAATGGCCGCCGTGTTCACCGCTGCTGCCGATGCGCGCAAGCTGGCTGCAAAGTCGACCGTGCAAGACTGGAACCAAGCCACGAACTTGGTCATCACCGACGAGGCCGCAGGCCAGATCATGGGTGACTGGGCGCAGGGCGAATTCCAAGTGGCTGGCGAAGTGGCCGGCACAGACTACACCTGCCTTCCTGGCATGGGTCTGAACGCCTATCTGTCCACGGGTGGCGATGCGTTCTATTTCCCCAAATTGGATGATCCAGAAAAAGAAGCTGCGCAAAAGCGTCTGGCCGCTTTGATGGTATCGCCCGAAGTGCAAGTTGCCTTCAACCTGAAGAAAGGCTCGCTGCCAATTCGCGGTGACGTTGATCTTTCGGCTGCAAACGACTGCATGAAAAAAGGTCTGGAAATTCTGGCAAGCGGCAACGTGATGCCAGCGGGCGACCAGCTGTGGTCGCCAGACGTGCAAACCCAGTTGGGCGACATGCAGGGCGAATTCTGGAAAACCGACATGTCGGCAGAAGATGCCCACAAGAAATACGTCGAAATCCTGACCTCGGGTCTGTAATCACACCACATCGGAAGGGCCGCTTGCTGCGCGCGAGCGGCCCTTTTTTCACCCCGAATGGGGGGCTGGCTGGTACGGGGGGAAGACCATGGCTACGGCAACAAAAGGGGGGCGGATTTTCCGCAACCTAAACGCAAAAATCGCCGCATTACCGATGATTTTCACCACTTTGGTGGTGTTTGTTGGCGGCACGCTGTGGACGGTTTTCTACTCTTTCACCGATTCGAAACTTTTGCCGCGCGAAAGATTTGTCGGATTTGACCAATATGAACGGCTGTGGGGCAGCAGCCTGTGGGTTACTTCTATTCAGAACATCATGTTCTTTGGCGCAATGTCGCTGGTGTTCACCATCGTCATGGGCTTTGTCCTTGCCGCGCTGATGGATCAGAAAATCCGTTTTGAGGACACGTTCCGCACCATCATGCTGTATCCGTTCGCGCTGTCTTTCGTGGTGACGGGGCTAGTCTGGCAATGGATTTTGAACCCTGATTTGGGCATTCAGCATGTTGTGCGTGAAATGGGTTGGACGACGTTTAACTTCGACCCGATGAATAACCCTGAAACGGTATTATACGGGCTGCTGATTGCGGGGCTGTGGCAGGGCACGGGGTTTACCATGGTGCTGATGCTGTCGGGCCTGCGCGGGATTGACGAAGATATTTGG
>CAXNEP010000360.1:0-3093 GCA_964200865.1 Cypionkella sp.
AAAGGAAATTATGACTTTGGTCGATCGCCCGCTGATCCAATACGCCATTGACGAGGCGCGCTCGGCTGGCATCAAAGATTTCATTTTTGTCACCTCGCGCGGAAAATCCGCGCTAGAGGATTATTTCGATCATTCGCCCGAATTGGAAACCGCGCTGAAACGGGCAGGCAAGACCGACCTGTTGGAAATTCTGAAATCCACCAATATGGATTCGGGCGCAATTGCCTATGTGCGCCAAAACCGCGCCATGGGGCTGGGCCACGCGGTGTGGTGCGCGCGCAAATTGGTGGGGGATGAACCCTTTGCCGTGCTGCTGCCCGATGACGTGATCGCCGCCGAAAAGCCCTGCTTGCTGCAAATGGTCGAGGCATATGCCGAAACGGGCGGCAATATGGTTGCCGCGATGGAAGTCTCGCCGCAGCGCATTTCATCCTATGGTGTTTTGGATGTTGACCAAGACAATGGAAATGTCGTGCGCGCAAAGGGTTTGGTCGAAAAGCCAAAATCCGAAGATGCGCCATCGAATTTGGCCGTGATCGGGCGCTATATCCTGTCGCCCAAAATCATGACCAACCTGAACAAAATGAAGCAGGGCGCGGGCGGCGAAATTCAGTTGACCGACGCCATTGCAGAAGAGGCGGCATCGGGCCAAGTCTTTGGCTTTCGCTTTCGCGGCCAGCGCTATGATTGCGGATCAAAGGCTGGGTTTTTGCAGGCAACCGTGGCCTTTGGCCTATCGCGCCCCGATTTGGCCGAAGAATTCGGGGCCTATTTGCACGATATGATGGCCCTGCAAAAAGCCGCTCAATAGGCCCGCTTGCACGTGGCAGGGGCCTATTTGCTGGATGTAACGCGGCTGGTCTCGCGTTTGGGCCGTGGCCAGATGACGGGAATTGATCGGGTCGAGGCGGCCTATTTGGCGCATCTTTTGTCCCTGCCAAACCCACTATTTGGCCTGATCCGCACGCGCTGGGGTTTTTTGCTGTTGGGGCAAAAGGGTTGCGCAGCTTTGCAGGATATGGTCGCGGGTGCTAAAGCCCAAGGGCAGGCGGCGGCCCAGCTGCGCCCCCTTGCCCTGCTGCGCCCCCTTGCCCTGCTGCGCCGCCCGCATATCCTGCTGGGCAATCTTCTGGCCCATGTCCCGCAGGGCGCGGTCTATCTAAACGTGGGCCACAGCAATTTGTCTGCCCACGTTTTGCGCGCCATGCAGCATCGCGGGGTCACATCTGCGGTGTTGATCCACGATACCATCCCGCTGGATCATCCCGAATTTGCCAACATGGGCACCCATGCGCCGTTTGCCGCAAAAATCGCCGCCACCGCGCGCTTGGCCGATTGGGTTATTCACATCAGCGCCGATGCCCGCACCAAAACCGAAGCGCATTTCGCCGCAGCGGGCCGCATCCCCCCCGCCATCTTGGCCCCCCTTGGCATAACACTGGCTGCGCCCGCGTCCAGCCCCATCACCCCCACCCGCCCCTATTTTGTGGCACTTGGCACAATCGAGCCGCGCAAAAACCTCAAACTGCTGTTTGATCTTTGGCCAAACCTGCCCCAGCACGCCCCGCAATTGGTGGTGATCGGCGGCAAAGGCTGGGCAGATGCCGCGTTGTTTGACCAAATGGCGCAGTTACAGGCCACTGGCGCGGTGCTGCACGGCGAAAACCTGCCCGATGGGGCGGTGGTTACCCTGTTGCAAGGCGCGCGCGCGCTGCTGTTTCCCAGCCTTGCCGAAGGCTTTGGCCTGCCCCCGCTTGAGGCGGCAGCCCTTGGCACCCCAGTTGTCGCATCAGATTTACCCGTTCTGCGCGAAGTTTGCGGTGACTTCCCAGTTTACCTTGACCCAAGGGACAGTTATTCTTGGATGGAAACAATCAATAGCTTGGCCCAAAATCAGCCAAGCGATAGGAAAAAACAAAATCTGCCACTTTGGGCAGATCACTTTAAGGTAGTGTTGACTCAAATTTGTTAGTTTGGGTGGGCAGGCATCGGCAAACGGCAACAGGCAAGGCACACAGGTGAGGTTGGCAACGCGGTATATGTTACGCCTTGCGCGCAGGCGCTGGCTGGTGCGCGCGTTTCGCAAACGGCGTGAATTGCGCCCTGTTGTCGATCAAACCGCAGCCATAGGGCGCAGCGCCATCTTGCTGCTGTCAACAGTGCGCAACGAACGCATTCGCCTGCCCTATTTTCTGAAATACTACCGCGACTTGGGCGTGAACCATTTTCTGATTGTCGATAACGGCAGCACCGATGGCACGCGCGAATATCTGGCAGCCCAGCCCGATGTTTCCTTGTGGCACAGCGATGCCAGCTATAAGCGCGCCCGCTTTGGCATGGATTGGATCAATTGGCTGCTGCTGCGCTATGGCCATAATCATTGGTGCCTAACCGTCGATCCTGACGAATTTTTCGTCTACCCGTTCTGCGATACGCGCCCCTTGCGCGCGCTGACCGATTGGTTGGATGCGTCATCGATCAAATCCTTTTCGGCCATGCTGCTGGATATGTATCCCAAAGGCCCGTTCGATCTGATTCCCTACCGCGAAGGGCAAGACCCTATCGCCCATGCCCCCTATTTTGACAGCGGCAATTATGTGATCGAACGCAACCCGCGCTTTGGCAACCTGTGGATTCAGGGCGGCCCGCGCGCGCGCATGTTCTTTGCCGATTTGCCCGAACGCGCCCCCGCTTTGAACAAAATTCCACTGGTGAAATGGCAGCGGCCCTATGCCTATGTCAGTTCCACCCATATGCTGCTGCCGCGCGGGCTGAACCTTGTCTATGACGAATGGGGCGGGGAAAAGGCATCGGGTTGTTTGCTGCATGCCAAATTCATTCACACGCTGGTCGATAAGGCCGAAGAAGAAATGGATCGCCGCCAGCACTACGCCAATTCGCACGAATATCGCGCCTATCGCGCGGGTATTGCCACCCAGCCCGACCTTTGGACAAAGTGGAGCGAGCGGTACATCAACTGGCGGCAGCTGGAAATTCTGGGGCTGATGTCCAAAGGAAATTGGGCATGAGCGTAGGTTTTGTCATGCTGTGCCACAATGATCTGACGCGCGCGGCGCAGGTCGCGCGCCATTG
>CAXNEP010000361.1:0-3083 GCA_964200865.1 Cypionkella sp.
ATGTGCCTAAAAAACAGCCCTGAATGAGGCGCGGAACATAGCCAGATTTTGGCGCGGCGCAAGCCCTATTTTGGCGATTCCTCTTTGTTTTGCGTATCTTCATCGGCGTCTGCATTGGGGGCCCCATCCCCCAGCTTGTCTTTGGGTTCGGCGCTCATCGCTTGGGCCAGGCTGGCAAGGCCCGCAAAGGGGCGCAAAGCGTCATCTGTAAGCGGCGCGCTGCCCGCAGGGGCGGCGATGGTGGGTGCAAGGCTGGCCCCCGCCGCGCGCGGATACAGCGGCAAGGACAGCGCCAATTCTTCGATGGCAATGGCGGCTACATCAAATTCTTCGGGGATGGGTTCTTGGTCTTCGGGGCCAAGTTCTGCCTCTAGCGCGGTGGGTTCGGCAAATTCGCGCAGGTAATCGCGGGCGATGGTGCTGGAGAGTTTTGCAGGCACGGGGGAAAGGGTGATGGTGCAGGCTTGGGTGATTGCGGCAGACATATCGGCGCGTAGCACCACATCGCCGCGCCCTTGCGGGGTGAATACGCCTTTTAGAACAAAGCTGTGCAGCCCCAGCAGGCCCAAATGCGCGGCAATTGCCGCCCGCGCCTGCGCATCAGGCGCAAAGGTAAAATGCAAAGGTTTGCGCCCCACCACAGCGGCAGAGCGGTAGGTTTGACTTGGCAAAATGGTCAGGTCTGGGTCAGACTTGGGCGCGGACATGGGCACTTTCATTGAATCGGCTGAATTTCTGCGCGCCGCATGGCAGGGCTTGCGGGCGGGCGCATGTATGGCGATAAAGGCTTTGATAGATTTGGGCAAGACGCTTGCGCATTTGGGGGGAATGATGGGCAAATTCGGGCTGCGGATGGTGTTGGTGCTGCTGGCTTTGGCCGCCTGCGCGCCCTTGTATCAGCGCCATGGCTATGTGCCAGAAGTGGCTGATCTTGACCGTATAGAAGTGGGCAAAGACACGCGTGAGACGGTGGCGGCCATTGTCGGACGCCCGTCCACCTCGGGGCTGCTGAATGATGTGGGGTGGTTCTATGTGCAAAGCAAATGGAAACAGGTCGGCGCTCTGGCCCCTGTAGAAGTGGATCGTCAGGTGGTGGCGATCAGCTTTGATGCGGCGGGCTCTGTTTCTAACGTCGAACGCTTTGGGCTGGAACAGGGCAATGTTATTGCCCTGTCCCGCCGCGTGACCGAGCCAAACGTCAAAAGCGCAGGGTTTTTGCGCCAATTGTTTGGCAACATAGGCCGCATCAGCACCGACCAGTTGCTGTCGCAGTGATAATCGCTACGGGGCTGGCGTTGGCTTGAAGGTCAGCGCCACCCCATTGATGCAATAGCGCAGGCCCGTGGGGGCAGGGCCATCGGGAAAGACATGGCCCAAATGCGCGGCGCAGGCGGTGCAATGCACCTCGGTGCGGCGCATGAACCATGTGTTATCTTGGGATTCGCCCACGTTTTGGCTGCCATAGGGCGCATAAAAGCTGGGCCAACCTGTGCCCGAATCAAATTTGGTATCGGCTGAAAACAACGGCGCATCGCAGCAAATACAGTGAAACATGCCATCAGATTTGGGGAAATTGTCATTGGAAAAGGCGCGTTCGGTGCCATGCTGGCGCGTGACCTTAAAGGACAGATCCGAAAGTTGAGCGCGCCATTCGTCATCGGTTTTGACGATGGTTGGCGTAATTTGTGGTGCGGATGCCATAGCTGCCTCTTGCGTTGGGGGTCGGAATACGCCGAATGTAGGGCATCGGCGGGATTTGTCGATGCAACAAGATGTGAGGCAGGGTGGCGGCAGACTATCACGTGCGCAGGGCGCAAACGGCGCAGGATATGGCCCGCGTTATGGGGCTGCGGCAGGCGCGATTCGGCGCTGGCAAGGATGAATTTGATGCGCGGGCAACGCAGATTATGGTGCTAGAGGGCGGCGACCTGCGCGCCACGTTTCGCCTGATGGAATATGCCAATGGCGCAGATATGGGGGCGGGATATGCTGGCCAATTCTATGATTTATCTGGGTTTTCTGCGCTGGATCAGCCCGCGCTAGAACTGGGGCGGTTTTGTGTGGATGCAGATGCTCCGGGGCGCGAGGCCGATGTTTTGCGCCTGTGCTTTGCGGCGATGGCGGCCATGGTTGACAGGTTAGGCGCGGCGCTGCTGTTTGGCTGCGCGTCCTTTGCGGGGTGCGATCCCGCCCCACATATGCCCGCATTAGGGACGCTGAAGCCGCATATCAGCCCGCATTGGGCCGTGGGGCGAAAAGACAAGCATACGCTTGATTTGACTGATATTTCCGCGCCTGCCGATCCTATGGCGGCGTTACGCTCGATCCCGCCCTTGCTGCGCAGTTATTTGGCAATTGGCGGCTGGGTCAGCGACCATGCTGTGCAGGATTTCGCACTTGGAACGATCCATGTTTTCACAGGGGTCGAAGTTGCGCGCATTCCGCCCCAGCGCGCGCAGGCGCTGCGCGCACTGGCGGGGCAGATCGACCTAAGCTAGGCTGCAAACATGACCGTATTTCAAGAAAAATTACCGCATTACCCATGGATGGAGCCGTCTTTGGCCCGCCTGCCAGGGATACAGCCGCTCACGGCGGGCGATTATCTGCGCCGCGATGAGGCATTTGCATGGCAAATGGCGCTGCGCGATGCGTTGATTGCGGATAAACGCGGCGCGGTGCATGGGCTGTTGCCACAGGCGGGCGCGGCGGCGGAAGAGCTGTATGATCTTGTTTTAGATAGAATTTCGCAAGATGCGGGCTATCACATGGGCGCGCAAACTGTGCTGCGCCCCGATGGGATAGAGGTGGATTTAGATCGTTCCAACCCTCTGCTTACCTTGGGCCGTTTGGTGCAAGAAGACCTGTGTATTTTGCAAAACCAAGACGGCGAGCATCACCTGACGGGCGCGATTTTGTGCTTTCCAGCATCATGGACGCTTGTCCAGAAACTGGGCCGCGCGATGACATCCATCCATATTCCCGTTGACAGCTACACGCCCGACATGGCCGCGCGCGTGCAGCGGATGTTTGATGCGATTAGGGTGGAACAAGGGCTGTGGCGGATGAATTTTCTGACCTATGCC
>CAXNEP010000362.1:0-3081 GCA_964200865.1 Cypionkella sp.
ACCAAATCAAAGGCGAAAAGGTCATCCACTTTGTCAAACGCCGCCGCAAGCACTCCTCGCAGCGCACCAAGGGCCACCGCCAGCATCTGACGCTGGTGCGTGTGACCGACGTTCTGGCCGCTGGCGCAGAAAAGTCGGGCGTGGCTGCGGCAACTGGCACGGCAGATGCGCGCCGCGCAGCCCACAACAACACCGCTGCGGCACCCGTTGTCGAAGCCCCCGCGAAACCCAAGCGCGCGCCAAAAGCGGCCGCTGCTGTAGCTACGGAGTAATCGCAAATGGCAACGAAAAAGGCAGGCGGCTCATCCCGCAACGGTCGCGACAGCGCTGGCCGCCGTTTGGGCGTAAAGCTGTTTGGCGGCCAATTGGCCATTCCGGGCAATATCATTGTGCGCCAGCGCGGCACCACGTGGTTCCCAGGTGAAGGCGTTGGTATGGGCACGGATCACACCCTGTTCGCCAAGGTCGAAGGCCATGTATCCTTTAAAAAGGGTTTCAAAGGCCGCACCTTTATTTCGGTTCTGCCAAAGGTGAAGGCAGCCGAGTAGCCGAACTTTTACAATTGATGTGTAAAGGGGTCGGCGAATGCGCCGGCCCCTTTGCTATTTCGGGGCGCGGGCGATGATTGAAATCGGGAGACGCGTTTCCCACATGCGCTTCAGGAGGGAGCCATGGTTTTGGATATGATCAATACCGCCCAGTTGGGTGAAATTGCAGCCGGCCGTTTTGTTTTGCGCGCCGCGCGCAAATCCGATGTCGGGTTGATTGCCCATTATTCCAGCGACCCGCGCGTGGCGCTGGGCACGCATTCTATTCCCCATCCCTTGCCACCGGGCGCGGCAGAGGCATTTGTTGCGCGCGCCATGACCGCGCGCGCGGACGAAGATGTTTGGGTGATGGACGGGTCAGCCACGGGCCTGCCCGAAGTGTTGGGCGTGATTAACCTGAAACGCATGGACTGCGGCGCGCGCGCCAAAACTGGAAACGGCGCTGCGGGGCAATCTGAAATCAGCTATTGGGTGGCCCCTGCGTTTTGGAAAACGGGTATTGCGTCTGAGGCGGTTCAGGCCCTTATCGCCGCCAACCCGCAATCGTGCCGCACCCTGTTTGCCGAAGTGTTTCAAGACAACGCCGCATCTGCCCGTGTGCTAACCAATTCGGGCTTTGCCTATCTGGGCGATGCGGAAACCTTTTCGGTGGCGCGCGGCGCGCGGGTGCCAACATGGACTTATGTGAAAAAGCTGGATTAAGGGATACCACATGACCCGCGCCCAGCTAATATCGGCGCGGCTTACCCTGCGCCCTGTTTTGGAAACTGACCGCGCCGCTGTGGTGGCGGCGCTGAATGATCTGCGTGTCTCGCGCTGGCTATCCTCAATACCGCATCCCTATGGGGAGGCGGATTTTGATTATTTCATGAACAATGTCGCTATTGCAGGCAAAACCTTTGCCATTGAGGGCGCGCAAGGGTTTGTCGGCATTTGCGGGATTGAAACGCAGCTTGGCTATTGGCTTGTCCCAAGCGCTTGGGGCCAAGGCTATGCAAAAGAGGCCGCGCAATGGGTGTTGGCCGATCACTTTTCTAAGGGTGCAGATCCCGTGCTAACCTATGCTTTTGCCGATAATGCACCTTCGCGGCACATTTTGGCGCGGCTTGGCTTTGTGCAAACGGGGCAGGGCACGAAGATGTGCCGCGCTTTGGGCGAAGCGCGTCCGCATATCGAGATGTCCTTGACCTATGCGGATTTCATCGCCGCATTGCCCGTGCAATCCTCTGCTCGCCTAACCTACCGCAATCTTATGCCCCATGATGCCCCCGCGCTGCATAAGATTGTCAGCCAATGGGACGTGGTGCGTCAGTTGGGCAGCTGGCCTTGGCCTGCCGATTATGACCAAACCCTTGCCCGCGCTGTGCCCTATGCGGGCGAGGGGCTTGTTTGGGGGATATTTCTGCACGGCGCGCTGATTGGCACGCTTGGCATCACAAAAGGCAATCTTGGTTATTTCATCGACCCCGCCCACCAGCGGCGCGGCTATGCGCGCGAGGCGATTGCCCACGCTATGGCGCAGTCTGGCCTTGCGCAGATCGAGGCCGAGGTTTGGGAAGATAACCCCGCCTCACTTGCCCTATTGCACAGCCTTGGCTTTGCCGAAACGGGCCGCCGCGAGCAGCTTTCCAAAGCGCGCGGCATTCGGCTGGGCACCATACGGCTAACCTATAGCGCACCACACCCTTGAGGCGCGCGCCCCTTTGCTGTATCGCCCATAAATCCTAACCGAAAGCCAAACCGATATGAAGTTCCTAGACCTGACCAAAGTATATATCCGCTCGGGTGGCGGTGGGGCGGGCTGCGTGTCGTTTCGGCGCGAGAAGTTTGTCGAATTCGGCGGCCCTGATGGCGGAGATGGCGGCAATGGCGGCAGCGTTTGGGCCGAAGCGGTTGAGGGGCTGAACACCCTGATTGATTTTCGCTATCAGCAGCATTTCTTTGCCAAATCGGGCCAAGGCGGCATGGGGCAGCAGCGCACGGGCAAATCGGGCGATGATATTATCCTGCGCGTGCCCGTGGGAACCGAGATTTTGGACGAAGACGAAGAATCGGTGATTGCCGATTTGGTCACCGTGGGCCAGCGCGTGCAATTGGCCAAGGGCGGCAATGGCGGCTGGGGCAATTTGGCCTTCAAATCCTCCACCAACCGCAGCCCCGCCCGCGCCAACCCTGGGCAAGAGGGAATTGAGCGCACCATCTGGCTGCGCCTGAAACTGATCGCTGATGCGGGGCTTGTCGGCCTGCCCAATGCGGGCAAATCCACGTTTTTGGCGGCAGTGTCGAACGCCCGCCCGAAAATCGCCGATTACCCGTTCACCACCCTTGTGCCGAACCTTGGCGTTGTCGGCATTGACGGGGCCGAGTTTGTGATGGCCGATATTCCGGGCCTGATCGAAGGGGCAAGTGAGGGGCGCGGTTTGGGGATGCAGTTTTTGGCACACGTCGAACGCTGCAAAGTGCTGCTGCATCTGGTTGATGGCACGTCCGAAACCGTGGCCGAAGATTACCAGACCATCGTGACCGAACTAGA
>CAXNEP010000363.1:0-3078 GCA_964200865.1 Cypionkella sp.
CGTCGATTATCTCGGCCCCCGCGCGGGTGACAAAGGCAATATCGCCTTCCTCCAAATAGGTGATCTGATCGGTCATCGGCGCCAAGGCAATGGCATCACTGCCCACAAACATCTCGCCCGTCCCATGGCCAATGGCAAGTGGGCTGCCCTTGCGCGCGGCGATCATCAGATCGTCTTCGCCCGAAAACAGGAACAATAGGGCAAAGGCCCCGTCCAAATCGGCCACAGTGGCCTGCACAGCCGCGCGCGCATCCATCCCTTGGCCCATGTAATGCGCGCACAACATCGCAACCGTTTCCGTATCAGTATCGGTGCTGGGCAGCAGGCCATGAAGGCTAAGCTTTTCGCGCAGGGTGCGGAAGTTTTCGATGATGCCATTATGCACCACTGTCACGGGGCCGCTGGCATGGGGATGGGCATTGTTTTCCGTGGCCGCGCCATGCGTGGCCCAGCGGGTATGCCCAATGCCCGCATGGCCCGCAAGCGGTTGGTGCACAAGCAAATCGGACAGATGTACAAGCTTTCCCACCGCGCGGCGGCGATCCAGTTTTCCGCCATTCACAGTGGCAATTCCAGCAGAATCATAGCCGCGATATTCAAGGCGTTTCAGCGATTCCACCAGCAAAGGCCCCACTTCGTGATTTCCCAGTACCCCGATAATTCCGCACATTTCACTGCCCCTTTTGTTGTTTTTCTTTGATGGATTTCAACTTTTCGAACAATTTCGGCGCAAGCCCCGCTTTGTTCACCTGTTTGGCGCGCCCCAAGGCGATGGCCTCATCTGGCACGTCTTCGGTGATCACGCTGCCCGACCCCGTCAGCGCACCGTGGCCCACGCGAACGGGCGCAACAAGCATCGTATCGCTGCCGATAAAGGCATTGCGTCCAATCACAGTGCGGTGCTTCATAACGCCGTCATAGTTGCAAGTTACTGTTCCTGCACCAATATTTGTAAACTCGCCCACATCTGCATCGCCCAAATAGGTCAAATGACCTACTTTCACACCTTCGTCCAAAATCGCATTCTTAATCTCGACAAAGTTGCCAACATGCACATCTTCGGCCAATTCCGCCCCCGTGCGCAGGCGGGCAAAGGGGCCAACATGCGCGCCGCGCGAGATATGGCAGCCTTCCAAATGGCAAAACCCTTTCACTTCCGCCCCCGATTCAATGGTTACCGCGCGCCCCATCAGCACATTGGGGCCAATGATGGCATCGCGGCCAATATGGGTGTCGATGGCAAAAAACACCGTCTCGGGCGCAGTTAACGTCACGCCATTGTCCAGCGCCTCGGCGCGCGCGCGGGCCTGAAAGGCAGCTTCGGCGCGGGCCAGTTCCGCGCGGGTGTTGATGCCCATCGTCTCGCTCTCGTCGCACAGCACAATGCCCGCACTCAACCCCTCGGCGCGGGCCATGCCGATGATGTCGGTCAGGTAATACTCGCCCGCCGCATTGTCGTTTTTCAGCGCGCCGACAAGGCGCATCAAAACTTGAACATCGGCGCAAATAACGCCAGAGTTGCAAAGCGTTATCGCGCGCTCTTCATCCGACGCATCTTTATATTCCACAATTTTTTCCAACGCCTCGCCCTGCGCCACAAGACGCCCATAACGGCCAGGATCGGCGGCATGAAAGCCCAGAACAATCACCGAATGCTTGGCTCGTGCGTGCTGCATGGCGGCCAAAGTTTCGGGGCGAATAAACGGGGTGTCGCCGTACAAAACAAAAGCATCCCCCGTGGCATCTGCCAACAAGGGCGCGGCCTTCGCCACGGCATGGCCTGTGCCAAGCTGCGGCTCTTGCAGCACGCATTCGCAGGCAGGGTCAAAACCAGCGGCACTGGCCGCGACCGCGTCTGCCCCATGGCCCGTGACTACAACGATACGGGCAGGCTCCAGCGAGGCACCCGCCAGCAGCGCATGATGCAGCAAAGGCGCGCTGGCAACATGATGCAACACTTTGGGCAGATCGGAATTCATCCGTGTGCCCATGCCTGCAGCCAAAACTATTAAACAAACCGTCATCGCGCCTCTTTCCTTTTGCTCGGCCCCGTTTTACGCGAGGGGGGCATAATCGCAAGACCCCATTGGCGCGCGATCTTCACATAAGGTTTCATTAATGAAAACTGTTGTCTTCGATTTGGACGGAACTTTGGCCGATACCTCGGGCGATTTGCTGGCCGCCGCCAATGCCACCTTCGCGGGTTTGGGCCATGCTCCGCCCCTTGGCGCGGGGGATGAGGGCGTGGCCCATCAGGGCGGTCGGGCCATGCTGCGGCTTGGCTTTGCGCGGCTTGGAATGGCCGTGGATGAGGCGCAGAACTCCGCCCATTACCCCGATTTGCTGGCGCAGTATGAAAGCGTGATCTGCGTGCAGTCTCGTCTTTATGATGGGGCAGAAGCCGCCGTTCAATCCCTGCGCGCGCGCGGCTTTGCCTGCGCCATTTGTACCAACAAACCCACATATCTGGCCGAGGCTTTGGTCAGCGCCCTTGGCATCCGCCCGCTGTTTGGCGCGCTGATCGGCGCGGGCAGTTTGGATGTGGTCAAGCCCAATCCAGCTGTGTTTTTCGCAGCTGTTGCAGGCGTCGGCGGGACATCGTCCCTTTTGGTGGGCGATACCTTGACCGATCACACCACCGCCCGCGCTGCTGGCGTGCCATCGGTGCTCGTCGGCTTTGGCCCAAATGGCGGGTCTGTCGCAGCCCTGTCCCCCGATGCCGTCCTGCGCCATTTCGATGACTTGCCCGATCTGGCTGCGCGATTGCTTGGCGGGGCGTAAGGGGGGCTCGCCCCCCTCTTGGCCTGCGGCCAATTCACCCCGAGGATACTTTTCGAGCAGGGAAGCAGCAGACCATTCTGCCTGCTTCCTTGCTCTGAAAATATCCTGCGGGGGTGAGGAGCGCAGCTCCGAGGGGGCCGCACAGGCCCCCTTTGGTTGGCACCACGCACGGCGTTTGACGATAGCGTTACAAAGGCGTAAATCGGGGGTATGACAATATCCGCCCTGCCCCCCGCAAAATCGAAATCAGCCATCACCTTTATCTTCATCACTGTGGTGCTGGATATGATCGGCTTT
>CAXNEP010000364.1:0-3069 GCA_964200865.1 Cypionkella sp.
TCGGCTGTGGGCGAGGAAAAGCGGCGCGGGCCGCGCTATACCCCCCTGTCCAAACGCCCAGATCGCCCTGCGTCGATTTTGTGGCTGGTGAAATTTCACCCCGAACTTTCGGACGGGGCGATTGGCAAATTGGTGGGCACGACCAAGCCGACCATTCAGGCCATTCGGTCGCGCAGCCACTGGAATATCAACAATATCACGCCGATTGACCCGGTCGCGCTGGGCCTGTGCCGCCAGTCTGAGTTGGACACCGCCGTGCAAGCCGCCGCCCGCAAAAAGGCCGCCGAGGGTGTTGTGATGAGCGATGACGAGCGGCGCAAGCTGGTGTCAACCGAGGTGTCGCTGGCGCTGGGCACGGATGCGAAAATCGGCAACGGTCTGGATGCGTTTACCCCCGAAGCCATTGATCCGCGCGATCAGTCGGCGTCTGATTTCAAAGATGCAGAAAGCTTCTTTAACCTGCCCGCAGGCGATGACGACGACGAAGATGATGAAGACGAAGATGGCGGCCGCAAAAAGCGGCGGTGATGCAAAAACCCCCAAGCCATGTGGCTTGGGGGTTTTTCTTTAACCCACCACCTGCGCAATGGCGCGGGCCAGTATGGGCACGGTTTGGGCGTTTAGGCCTGCGATATTCATGCGGCTGTCGCCCACCATATAGATGCCAAATTCGGCGCGCAGGCGCAGCACCTGCGCCTCGGTCAGGCCAAGGCGGGAAAACATACCGCGATGGGTTGCCACAAAGTCGAAACGATCTGAGTTTGTAGCGGTGCGCAGGGCATCTGCAAGGGATTGGCGCAGGGTTAGCATGTTTCGGCGCACGTCTTCCAACTCGCCCATCCAATCGGCGCGCAGGGTGGGATCGTTCAAGATCATTGTCACCAGACGCGCGCCGTGGTCGGGCGGAAAACTGTAGTTTTGGCGGTTGAGAAAGTTAAGGTTGCCTTGCACCACATCGCGCCGTTCGGGCTGCGTCAGGGCAATCAGTACGCCTGTGCGTTCGCGGTAAATGCCGAAATTCTTGGAGCAAGAGGCGGCAATCAGCACTTCGGGGAAGTTTGCCGCAATCAGGCGGGTGGCGGCGGCATCGGCATCTAGCCCATCGCCAAAACCTTGATAGGCCAAATCGACAAAGGGCACCGCCCCGCGTTTGGCCAGCAAGTCCACAACTTGCGCCCACTGATCCATCGTCAGATTCGCGCCCGTGGGGTTGTGGCAGCAGCCATGCAGCAGCACGGCATCGCCAGCGGCCACTTGGGCCAAATCTTCCATCAGCGCCGCAAAATCGACTCCGCGCGTGGCGGCATCGAAATAGCGGTATTCGGCCATGTCCATACCAAGATATTTGATGATCGAAGGGTGATTTGGCCACGTGGGATTAGACAGCCAGACCTTTGCCGCTGGGTTTGCCATGCGGACCAGTTCCAAGGCTTGGCGAATGGCCCCCGTGCCGCCCGGTGTGGCGATGGTGGCGGCGCGGTCCTGAAACCCAGCGCCCAAGATCAGCTCTACCATCGCCGCGCCAAAGGCGGGGTCGCCTGCAAGTGTGGTGTAGGTTTTGGTTGTTTCCACCTCCCACAACTGCCGCTCGGCGGCCTTTACGGCGGGCATCACGGGGGTTAGGCCGCTCGCGTCTTTGTAAACGCCCACGCCAAGGTCGACTTTATCGCTGCGCGGGTCGTCGCGGTACAGCGCAATCAGTTGCAGGATTTTGTCCTGCGCGATGGGGTTTAGCGTTTCCAGCATGGGTTAACCTTTCGCAACGTCCAAATCATCGTACATGCCCCATTCGGCCCAAGACCCATCATAAAGGGCATGGTCGCGGTGGCCGATGCGTTCCAGCGCAAGCGACAAGATCGCCGCTGTCACCCCAGACCCGCAGGATGTGATGGCGGGTTTGGTCAGATCTACGCCCGCATCCGCAAAGGCTGCGCGCAGGGCGGCGGGGTCTTTCATCGTGCCATCAGCGTTCAACAGATTTGCATAGGGCAGATTTTTGGAGTTTGGAATATGGCCCGCGCGCAGGCCCGCGCGGGGTTCGGGTGCTTCGCCGCGAAAGCGGGCGGCAGGGCGGGCGTCGATAATTTCGGCATGGCCCAGTTTGGCGGCATGGGCCACTTGGGTGACATCCTTCACAAGGTGGTTTTGGCGCGAGACGGTCATGTGACGATCGCGCAGGATTGGGGGCATGTCTTCGGTTGGCCGCCCCTCGGCTACCCATTTTGGCAAGCCGCCATCCAGCACGGCGACATCGGTTTTGCCCATAAGGCGGAATGTCCACCACACGCGGGGGGCGGAAAACAGGCCCATCCCGTCATAGATCACCACTTGATGCCCATCGCCCACGCCCATGGCCCGCATTTTGGAAATAAACTTTTCGGGCGGCGGGGCCATGTGGGGTAGGGTGGAACGGCTGTCAGAGATTTCTTCGATATCGAAAAACCGCGCGCCAGCGATATGGGCGGCGGTGTATTCGGCGCGGGCGTCACGGTTCATCGATGGCAAATACCAGCTTGCATCGATCAGGCGCAGGTCTGGATCGTTCAGATGCGCGGCAAGCCAAGCTGTCGAGACAAGCGTTTTGGGGTCATCACGGACATCGTCTTTGGGGGTGGTCATGGCGCGCTCCTTTGCATGGATAGCACCTAGTCAAACTTGCAGCCCCGATCAAGCCTGCGTTACAGCATCCCTTTCGCGCCCTGCTTCATGATGCGCGATTTTTGGCGATCCCAGTCGCGTTTGGCAGAGGTTTCGCGTTTGTCGGCGGCCTTTTTGCCCTTGGCCACGGCCAGCTTGACTTTGACCATGCCTTTGTCGTTGAAATACCACTTCATCGGCACAATGGTCATGCCTTCGCGGCCGACGGCGCTGTGCAGGCGGGACAGTTCTTTTTTCGATACCAGCAGCTTGCGCCGCCTGCGCTCTTCATGAGGGAACAGCGTGGCTTGCAAATAAGGCGCGATATAGCCGTTGATCAGCCATAATTCGCCGCCTTCAACCGATGCATAGCTGTCGGCGATGTTACTGCCGCCCTTGCGCAAGGATTTCACCTCGGACCCGTGCAGCATG
>CAXNEP010000365.1:0-3058 GCA_964200865.1 Cypionkella sp.
AATACCTGCAAAGGTCTTGCGATTAGTGAAACGCACGCACAATCGCGGATTACGATCATGTCCCGATCATGTCCCGATAAAGAAGATGCTTGAACTTGCCTTGGGCCACTCCGACATCAAGGAAGACACCAAAAAAGTAGCTAGCTTGCGGACCTGACCCTGTTCATCCAGCCGAATGCCACGGAAGCCAGTTGTTCACTTAGGCGATACGGCGCGGAATGATCAGCCCATCGGCGAGCAAAGCTTACTTACTGCGCGGCGGGTATGCTAATTTGAATGGTCAGAGGCACGCCACAACTTGTCGAACCTGTGACAGCCGCAGATGACTGCCGCGCAGGACTTCGACTTCCACACAGCGCGCACTTAGCCAGAAGCACTTGTTGAATGACGAGGCCCAGCGCAAATTTGCGATTCTTAATCCAGCGTGATCCGCTTTAAACCGCTAGCATCCGCGCTCGAGAGGGGGAAGTAATGGGGGAAGTGATTTAAAGTTTTCGTTTAAAAACAATAATTTAAGTTGATCAATTGGCGGAAGCGGTGGGATTCGAACCCACGGTACGGTTCCCCGCACGCTAGTTTTCAAGACTAGAGCCTTAAACCACTCGGCCACACTTCCACATTGGGCAGCCTTAAACGGGGTCTGCTGATTCTGGAAGGCCTTTGCGAAAAATGCTGTCAGGCGCACAGGGTTAGCCTTTTGCGATGGGTGCGCTGCCCACATCGCTGGGGGTTTTTCCCATGATGCGGCGAAATTCGCGGTTGAAGTTGGACTTGGTCAAAAACCCTGCGTCCAGCATTGCTTCGGTCACCGAGGCGCCTTGCTGCAAGCTGGCGCTGGCAGCTTTAATGCGGTGGTCGTTCACATAGCGCGAGATGTTTTGCCCCGTAACGCGGTTCACCGCATTTGACAATGTTTTGGCAGGCACATGCAAACGCCGCGCCAGCATCGACAAGGTGACATCGGGGTCGCGCCACAGGCGGCGGTTGGCCATCAGATCTTCAAGCCGCGCAAACAGGGCATGGTCATCTTCGCTGGGCGCAAGGGGCATATCGGCGGCGTCCTCGCCCGCTTGGCCCGTCATGCGCTGCGCCAGGACCGCCAGCACGCCCATGCCCAAAAGCCCTGAAGTTGTGGCAATATCCACAAGGCGCGGCACAGCGGCCACTTGGCCCAGCGCCACGAAAACGGCAATCGCCACATCACTTGGGGCCGACACGCCAGCGCGCCCGCAATCCCCGCCCAGATCAGGCGGGTGCCATCGCCTTGGCCCATTTTAGCGCGCGGCAAGTCGGGGCCCGTGCGCTGCAACGACAGGGCCAGTGCCCCCGCATAGCCAGCATAGGCCAAGGGCACCAGCATCTCTAGTAGCAGCGAATTTTCTAGCCGCAGCGCCGCTGCGATAACGGGGCCAATTCCGTGGACCACATCGCGCCAGCCCAGCCTGTGGCCCAAAGCGTCCGCGCGCCATGCCAGCCATGCCAGCGCAGGCACGCACATCGCGGTGATGGGCTGCATAAACCGCGCCGCGCCCACCCCATAATGCAGCGCCAAAGCATTGATCAGCGCCTGCACCGCAAGCAGCGTAAGCAGCCCCGCAAGCAGGGGCGCTGGCCGCTGGCCAAGGGCCATACGCAGCGCCAAAAAGCCAAGGGTCATGGCCAATAGGATGGGAAGTGGCAAAACGATCATCCCTAAGGTGATACGCAAAGCCGCAAGTCCAATCAAGCGCGGCGCGGGCGCAATCGGTGCGGGCGCTGATCGGCGCACCTTCCCTGCCCGCGTCCTAAAACGCGTTTTGCACATCCCAAAACCGATCTTAGGGCGCGGGGGTTTGCAAAGGCTGGCATCCAAGCCCCATCGCAACACACACAAAGGAAACGCAAATGAAACATTACTTCTTATTGCCCCTTGTCTTGGGGGCCGCCCTGACAGCGCCTTTTGGTTTGGCTGCCCAAACGGCGGGCCTGACCGAAGGCACATTGCGCACCGCCCATCACGCGGGCAGCAAGATGGATTATATCGTTTGGTACCCCGCAGATGCGGGGGCGCAGACAGACGCGTTTGCAGGCAATGCCGTTTGGCAGCCCGTTCAGGCAGTTGAAGATCCACCACCGATAGCAGGGCGCTATCCTGTTGTGCTGATGTCGCACGGGCTTGGCGGGCATTACCGATCGCTGGCATGGCTCGCCTCGGAACTGGCCAAGGCTGGGGCGGTTGTGGTGGCCGTCAATCACCCCAACAGCACGGTTTTTGATTTTGATATGCAAGCAGGTTTGGCCCATTGGACAAGACCGCAAGATTTAACGGCGGCTTTGGATTATGTTTTGGCCGACCCCGGCCTTGGCCCACTGCTGGACACCACGCGCATATCGGCTCTGGGATTTTCCTATGGCGGGTGGACGGCGCTGTCCTTGGCGGGGGCGCGCGGAAACCTCGCGGGCTATATCGCGCATTGCACATCCAAGCCCAGCGGCCATTGCCGCGATATTGCGCGCCAAGGCGGTGATTTGGCCGCGCTGGATGTGGGCCAGTGGGATGACGATTATCACGATGCGCGCATCACAAAGGTTGTGGCGATTGATCCTGGCCTGACATACGGGCTGACCCCTGCCGATACGCAAAACCTGAACGCGGATACACTGCTGATCCAATTGGGGCGCGGCGCGGATCGTTTGGACAGCACCGATCTATCGGCACAAGGCAGCGGCTTTGCTGCACTTGTCCCTGCCGCGCATCTCTTGGAAATTGTGCCCGCTGCACACTTTTCAATGCTGCCGCTGTGCACCGAAAATGGCGCAGCAATCCTGAAATCTGAAAATGATGATCCCGTTTGCACAGACCCCATCGGCGCAGACCGCGCAGCGATTCATGCGCAAGTTATTGTAGCCACAAAGTCGCATTTGGGGTTGAACTAGCCCCAGCACATCGAGGCGCGGGCAGGTATCTGCCGATCTTGCCCGCGCCAACCACGCCCCTGCGCGCGGGGCTTTGCAGGGGCGTCTTTTCCCTGTATAAGACAATCAAAGCGGAACGGGGGCGTTTTGGCCCCAAGCAACC
>CAXNEP010000366.1:0-3054 GCA_964200865.1 Cypionkella sp.
TGGTGACGCCCTGTCGCTCCCACGCTTTGCAGGCCAGCCCAAAAATGCGCGGGGCGATCATCGCCTCGGCTTGGGTGTCTGCGGTGGTAAACTCGCCCCAAAAACAGCCCTGCACGCCCAAAACGCGCGGGGCAATATCGGGGCTGCCTTCAGGGATGGGATCCCAGTTAAGGGTATTGTCCAAGGGCAAAATCCCCGCCCACCTTGCGCCCCAATCATCTGCATCGGCGCTGTGGGCCAAATCAAAATAGGCATGCGGCGCGGGGCACATCACCACGTCATGCCCCGCGCGGGCTGCGGCCACGCCAGGGCCTTGCCCTGTCCAACTGAACAGCAGCGCCCCATGACCAATACCGCCGTTCTTGCCCTTGGCCGCCTCTTCCCATGCGGCGGCGCGAATGCCGTGTGCCGCCAAATGGGCAGCAAGGCGCGCCATCATCCAACCTTGAACATCGGCCCAAGTCTCCAGCCCTTCGCGCGCCATCAACGCGCGCACTGCAGGGCTGCCGCCCCATGCGCCATGGGGGGCCTCATCACAGCCAAGGTGCAAAATTGGCATGGGAAACAGGCCAGATACCTCGTCCATGATGGCAGGCAGAATATCCCATGTGGCGGGCATGGCGGGGTTGACGATATTGTCCAGATAGCCCTGCACCGACATCTCTTCGCCATTATCGCCCGGATCACGCAGGCCTGGAATGGCTTTGATTAAGGCATGCGAATGAGCGGGAATTTCAATTTCGGGCAAGACCTGAATGTGCAAGGCCGCTGCATGGGCAAGCACACGCGCGACATCGGCGCGGCTGTAGCTGCCCCCCGCCGATATGCCGCCCCCAAAGACGGCAGGCATCAAATGCCCCTCGCCGCGAAGGGCTGTTTTTCGCGCAAGGTCAGGATAAGATTGCAATTCCAAACGAAAGGCCTCGTCATCAGCGAAATGCCAGTGAAAGCGGTTCAGCTTTAGCAGCGCCATCACATCCAAAAGACGCAGAATGAAATCGACCGAAAAGAAATGCCGCGCGCAGTCTAAATGCTGGCCCCGCCAGCCAAAGCGGGGCGCATCCGTGATGGTGCCGCAGGGCAAGTTGCCGCCTGTCATCGCGCGCAGCGTCAGCAGCGTGATCGCGGCGTAATGCGCGCCCGCAGCGCCACCTGCGGCTAAGGTAAGGCCAGTCGAAGCGATGGTCAGGCGGTAGCCTTCTTCGGGCAAGACAGGGTCGATCATCGGGCGCGCATCATACCCGTCTGGGGCGGTGAGCGGCGCAAGCCCCATGCGCCGCGCCAAGGCATCGGCCCCGTCAAAGGCAGGGTCAGGGCGCAGAGCGGTAAATGCCAATGCGCCACCTGAAGGGTGCCAGTTTTGCGGCGGCGGGATCAATGGCAGGGTTTGCGCAGGCAACGGCGCGGGGGCAGCCATGGGCGCAGGGCGCACCCCCAAATCAAATCCCGCTGGCAGGGGATGGGCGATTTTGCCCACCCTCAGATAGGCCCCAAGCGGCAGCCATGCGCGGTTTTTGGGGCTGTAATCAGGGTTATCATAGGCCAGAACAAGGCGGTGTGTTTGACCTGCCGCAATATCAGGCAAGGCCACCTCGCCATAGCCTGCAAGATGGCGCTGCAGCACGCCGCCCGACACAACACGCGGCGCAGCGATGAGGGAACAACACAAAACGGGGGCGGTAAGCGCCATGTCGCTGCCAATTTCACAGATAATCTGTGCGCCCTCAATTCGTGCGGAAAAGCTTAGGTTCATGATGCATCCAGACGTAATTCTGCAATAAAATCATAGATATCTGATCGGTACAGGCCGCGCGTAAATTCAATTGGTCGACCTGACGGCAAATAGGCAGTGCGATCAATGCGCAGCACCGCCGCCCCATCGTTCAGGTTCAATAGCCGCGCATCCTCGCCGCCTAAATTTACCGCCGTAATCCGTTGCACCGCGCGGGTGGGGGCCATGTTGCGGGCGCGCAGAACATCATATAGCGAGACATCGACCATATCTGGATCGGGCAGAATATCGCGCGGCAGCGAAGACCTCTCTAACGCCATGGGCACATCATCGGCAAAGCGCAGACGCTCGACGCGCGATAGGGTTTCACTACCAGACAAGCCCA
The DNA here is from genome assembly GCA_964200865.1 of Cypionkella sp. Taxonomy (GTDB): domain Bacteria; phylum Pseudomonadota; class Alphaproteobacteria; order Rhodobacterales; family Rhodobacteraceae; genus Cypionkella. Next base: position 2,118 of record CAXNEP010000366.1, read on the forward strand.
GCGCGATTTGTTCATCTGGGCTGGGCGGGGCAATAACGCGCTGCAAAATTAGGCTGGTCGAGGTTTTTCCGCGCTGACGCATATATTCGGTAAACGACATCAGCGCAGATAGGGAATGTTCCATTTTCGGGTTTGGGGCGCGCACAAAGGTGCCCGCGCCGCGCCGCTGTTCCAGCAGGCTGTCTTCGACCAATTGCGCCACCGCTTTGCGTACAGTCACGCGGCTCACTTCCGCAATTTCGGCCAGCTCACGCTCGGGCGGTAGCTGCGATTGCGCCGCCATTTCCCCCGATGTGATGGCCGCAAGCAGATGCCGATAGAGCTGTTCGTAGCGTGGCCCCTGCCCTGCGCGCAGCCATGCCTTGGGCCGATATATCGCCAATTGATCCTGCATGACCGCCTCCAAATTGGTATTATTTTTACATTACCAATATCTGCGCCTTGCGTCTATTGGAATGATTTTTTGGCCTAAAACAAGGGAAATTTGCGCCGTTTACCAATTTTTTGTACATTTGGTATTATATTGGTAGCATTAACGAACGATTTTGGTATCTTTACCCCAGCGCCGCGATTCGCGCAGGCTTGGGGGATGTGCAGCATGGCAAACACAGGGCAATCTGCGCCGATTATGGCACGGTCGGGCCTGTCGGAAGCTGCCTTTGCTTGGCTGCTAATCTCGCCTGCGCTGCTGTTTATTGGCGTGATCGTGGCATGGCCCTTGGCCGAAACAATTCGCCTTTCCTTTACCAACGCAACACTGGGCGGCGAGGAATATATTGGCCTTGCCAACTATGCCGAACTTCTCTCCAGCCCAAAATTCTATGACACAGTGGGCCGCACCTTCTATTGGATGTTCCTGTCTGTCAGCCTGAAATTGATCATGGGTCTGATTGGCGCGTCGCTGCTGAATGCCGCCATTCCCGGCAAGGCCCTGTTT
>CAXNEP010000367.1:0-3052 GCA_964200865.1 Cypionkella sp.
CACGTTTCAGCCCCAACCCCGGCACGCCAAAGTTGGAATACTGGTAGGTCATCTCTAGATCGCGGGCGTTATAGGCCGATTCCGAAATGCCCCAAGGCAAGTTCAGCCCGGCTGCATAACTGCGTTGCCGCTGCACCACGCGGCGGCTCGTCTGTTCCAGCACCGATCCCGCAGGCGCGCGCATCACCAACGCAGGCATCAGATATTCGAACATACTGCCCGACCACGAAATCAACGCAGACCCTGCCCCAATTGGGGTGGCAGCGCGGCCCAGACGAAACCAGTGGCGGGTTTCAACATCGCCTTTGGCGATGGCAAACAGGGATGCAAGCCGCGCCTCGGATGCAAGCAGATCATAGCAATTGGAATCCAGTGTGTTGGTCGACACTGTAAAGCCAATTGACAGCAACTTTTTTTCAGGGTGAAGCAAAAAGCGGAAATCCATCGCCATCGCAAAATTGCGCGCCGTATCGGCAAGCGCGCGCAGTTTTGCCCCGTCTGCAAGGGCGGGGGTATGGCAGGCGATCATGGCACTAGTCCAGAATGCGGCGTCTGATCCGTCTGGCAGCACCGCCGCCAACGCCTGCGCCTGTGCTAGCAGCGCATCTGTCACACCCTTTTCGATCTGCGCCAGCACGGCAGACAGGGCTGAAAGCGGTTCGCCGCGCAGCGCCTCTTGCGCGAGGGCCCGCGCATCCTGCAGCCCTTGCGGATTGCTCACGGGCTGCAAAGCCCAAGCGTGGCACGCCTGCGCAACCGCAATCAAATGCCCCGCAAGATTTCCACTGTCGACCGACGACACATAGGGCGGATCCAAAACGCGCAGATCGCTGGTGTCGTGCCAGTTGTAAAGATGGCCACGAAAGCGCGGCATCCGCTGCATGGTGTCTAGGGTTTGCTCTAGCCGCTCTGCAGCCTCAGCCTGACTGATCCAACCCATGTCATGCGCCGCAGTAACCGACAGCAAATACAGCCCGATGTTCGTGGGCGACGTGCGCCGCGCCACCACGGGCGCGGGAGTTTCTTGAAAATTATCAGGCGGCAGAAAGTTTTCGTCCGCCGTAACAAAGGTTTCGAAATAGCGCCAAGTGCGGCGGGCAATCAGGCGAAGGGTTTGGCTATCGGTCTGGGTGATGGGTTCAAGGGCGGACGCCCCGCGCGGCGCGCTGATCCAAAGCGCAGCGGCAGGGGCCAGCAGCCATGCCATGCCAAAGGGCAACAGGATAGGCAGGCTTTCGGAGCGGATGATAAAGGCCAAAAGGCAAGCACCCAGCCCAAGTGCAAAACCGCCCGAATGCCGCAAATACTGCCCCAGATAGGTGGGTAGCGCCCCGTTACCCGCCTGCGCTGCCGTCTTCCATTCCAGCAGATGCCGCCGTGTTTGCAGGCGCACAAGGCTGCGCGCAATGGCATCCAGCATCGCGCAGGCATTGTCGGCCAGCAAAATCAGGTTCAACCCAATGCGCCCCGCCGCCAGTTGCATATCCGACCAAACCGCATCCAAATGGCTGCGCGACGTGATTCCCGCCCGCCCTGGCAGCACAGCAAACGGCAGCGAAATGAGATATGGCAGCGCCAGCATGGCCAAAACTGCCGCCGTCCATGCCGCCGCATTCGGGCCCGTCCAACCCACAACCAGCGTCAACAGTGCCAAGGGAGCCGATAGGCTGCGGCGCAGATTATCCAGCATTTTCCAGCGCCCAACGGCGGTAATGCCCCCAAATGTTGGCCTGCGCCCCGTGATCCACGGCAACAATTGCCAATCGCCCCGCGCCCAACGGTGATGGCGGGCCGCGTCAACATCTTGCCTCGCAGGGAAATCTTCGATCACTTGAATGTCCGATGCCAAGCCCGCCCGCGCAAAGACGCCTTCGAACAGATCATGGCTGAGCATAGTGTTGTCTGGCACCCGCCCTGCCAAAGCACTTTCAAAGGCATCGACATCATAAATGCCCTTGCCCGTGAACGAGCCTTCGCTGAACAGGTCTTGATACACATCTGAAATCGCCGCGGCATATGGCTCGACCCCGCCAGGGCTGGAAAACACCCGCTGATACAGCGATCCGTCCAGCGCCATCGGCAAACTGGGGGCAACGCGCGGCTGCAAAATTCCATAGCCTTTGGTCACACGCTGGCAGGCGGGATCAACCTGCGCGCGGTTCAGCGGATGCGCCATTTTGCCCACCATCCGCCGCACAGTGTCGCGCAAAAGCCGCGTGTCGGCATCCAAAGTGATGACAAAGCGGATGTCCTGACGGATAGCGGGTGTTCCCGCTACAAAACTGGTGTCGGTCGCACCGCGCAACAGGCGGTTCAGTTCGTGCAATTTTCCGCGCTTACGCTCCCAACCCATCCAAACGCCTTCTTGGGCGTTCCACAGCCTGCGCCTGTGCAAAAGCAGAAACCGCGCGCCACCCTCGGACGGATAGCGGGTGTTCAGGCGGGCAATTTCGGCTTGGGCAAGGGACAGCATTTCGGCATCATGCGGGGCTGTCTTACTGGCCGCATCGGGCCCATCTGAGAGTAAGGCATAACTGACCGCACCGCCGATACTGGACAGATAATGCACCTCAAGCCGTTCAATCTGATCGTGCAAATCGCCTGCGCTGACCAGTAGCACAGGCACGGCAACAAGAACCCGCAGATCAGGCGGGATGCCAGACAACAGTTCTAACCCTGGCAGTTGTTTGGGCGCAAAACTTCGGGTGACGGCTAGGTTAACGACCGCCATGCCAGCATCCAATGCAATGCCAGCACCCGTGGCCGCCAGCGCGGCGAAAGCCCAGCCTGTTGCCCCTGTCACCAGCAAAGCGGCACCCAAAACCACTGCCGAAGCCACCCCAATGGCGCATAAATACCCTGTCAGGCCCGTGCGCTGCATCCCGCGCTGCAAGGCCAGACGAAACGGCACAGTAAATCCCAATTTGCGTTCCAACGCGCGCCTGTTATCGCCGATCAGCGCCGCGCCAGGATCGCCGAACGCGGCCATTTCCAACGCTGCCTGCGCCACCGATGCCTCGCTACGCTTTGCCCCGCGGGCCAATGTCTCGAT
>CAXNEP010000368.1:0-3039 GCA_964200865.1 Cypionkella sp.
GTCAGTCATTGGCCAAATGCAAACCGCATACACGATTTTGCCCCTTGTGATGGTCATCGCTGCAATCACCTTCTTTTTGGGGATGTCGCGCTCGTCTGAACTGGTGGCGGTGCGCGCATCAGGCGTGTCGGGCCTACGGTTTTTGCTTGCGCCTTGCATTGGGGCGCTGCTGATCGGATTGATCGCTATTGCATTGTTTAACCCGCTTGTGGCCGTGTTCAGCAGCAAATACGAAGCCGAGAAAGGCCGCGCCAGTGCCTCGACAGCGCTGTCTGTGGGCGAAACGGGTGTCTGGCTGCGCCAAGGCAGCGCGGGCGAGCAGACCATGGTGCACGCCAAAACAACCGAAGAGTCTGGGCTGCGGCTGCTTGGTGCAACCTTTATTCGTTTCGATGCAAGCGGCACGCCTATCACACGGATCGAGGCGGAATCTGCGCAACTTGAACCTCAGGCTTGGGTGCTGAAAGGTGCGCTTTCGTGGGATCTGTCACAGGGCAATCCAGAAAGCCTGCGCAAGGCCCTGCCCGATGGCAGCCGCATTGTGACCGAATTGCATCCCGAAGATTTGACATCGGGATTCGGGCGGCCAAGTTCGGTGCAAATATGGGCCTTGCCTGCGCATATTGTGTCGTTGCAATCGGCAGGGTTTTCGGCCCGTGCATTTCAGGTTTGGCTGCAAAGCGAATTGGCAAAGCCATTGTTTTTGGTTGTTATGGTTTTAATTGCAGCAGGCTTTACGATGCGCCATATCAGGGCAGGAAACCGCGCGCAGATGGTGATCATCGCGGTTATGTTGGGGTTTGGCATTTTCTTTTTCCGCAATATCGCCGAAGTTTTTGGCCAAAACGGCAAAGTGCCCGTAATGCTATCAGCGTGGGGGCCCACGGCAGCAGCGTCGTTGCTGGCGGTCAGTCTGCTTTTGCATTTGGAGGAAGGATGATGGCGCGAACGGCTGGCAGCTTTTTGCAGGTCTGTATGCGCTGCGTGGTTCTTTGCGCATGTTTGGCAGTGGGACTCCTGACCAGCACGCCCGCCTCGGCCGAGGAAAAGGCCACCTTAATTGCCGATACAGTGGCGATAACCCCGGGTGATGTTTTGGTTGCCACGGGCGCAGTCGAAGTGATCCACAAAGGGTTTCGCCTAACCGCGCAGAGTATCGTCTATGACCGCACCCAAAACAGCTTGGTGATTGAGGGGCCGATCACCCTTGATGATGGCCAAAACATTACGATTCTCGCCTCATCTGCCGAACTTAGTGATGATATGCGCAATGGGCTGATCAGCAGCGCAAAAGTGATTATTGACCAGCAGTTGCAAGTGACAGCCGGAACAATCCAGCGTGTTAATGGGCGTTATAATACCATGTTCACGGCTGCCGCATCCTCGTGCCAAACCTGCCAAGGCCGTGCGCCTTTGTGGGAAATTCGCGCCAGCCGCGTGGTGCATGACACTGTCGAAAAACAGCTGTATTTCAACGATGCGCAGTTTCGGATAGCGGGCTTGCCGATTGCCTATTTTCCGCGCCTGCGCTTGGCCGATCCAACCCTAAAGCGCGCAACTGGTTTTTTGGTTCCAAAATTTGAAGCCAGCACTTCGCTGGGCTTTGGCGTAAAGGTGCCTTATTTCATTGCGATGGGCCCCAGCAAAGATTTGCTGATCACCCCCTATGCCACCGATTTGGGCGAGCGCAGTGTCGAGTTGCGCTATCGCCAAGCCTTTCGCACGGGCGAAATCACTGTAACGGGTGCGCTGTCAAATGACACGACAGCAAGTGGCAAACTGCGCGGCTATGTTCTGGCATCGGGGTCTTTCCGCTTGCCTGCAGACTATACGCTGAAACTGCGCGGTGAAACGGTGTCAGACGCTGGGTTTTTCAATCGCTACGGCCTGACCGAACAAGACCGCTTTGTCACCTCGGCCGAAATTGGCCGCGCAAACCGCGATCAGGTGGTGCAGGGGCGTATCTTGGGATTTTACTCGGTACGCAACCGCGACAATAACGCGACCCAGCCCAGCCAAATGTCGGATTTTGAACGTGAGCAAAGATTTGATCTGGGCGATTATGGCGATCTGACCTTTGGCCTATCGGCACAGGTGCGCCAACGCGCGTCGACCGACCCGCTGGACGGAAGCGACCGCGACAGCGCCGCTGATGGTCGCGATGTGGGCGGGTTTGGTGTTTCTGGCGAATGGCAAAAATCCGCCGTCCTGCCATTTGGGGTTTTGGGCAAAGCGACCCTGGGCCTAAGGCTGGATCGGTACCGCGTTGCAGAAGATGCGATATTTGCAGGCGATTATAATCGCAGTAGCGCCGCCTTTGCCGCCGAACTGCGCTGGCCGCTGATAAAATCCGGTGCAAATGGCGGAACACATACGCTTGAACCGATGGCTCAGCTTGTCCTTGCCCCTGATAACGCCACACGCCTTTTTAACGAAGACGGCGCGCTGGTGGAATTTGACGAAGGCAATCTTTTCGCCTTGAACCGCTTTCCAGGCTCAGACCGGATCGAAGCAAGCAACCGCGCGAATTTGGGGGTGAATTACACCTACTCATCGCCAAACGGCCAGCGCCTGCAAGTGTCCGTGGGGCGGGTGCTTTCCGCCAACACATTGCCGCAATTTGCTGCAGCCTCTGGCCTTGGTCAGGCACGGTCTGATTGGCTGGTCGCGGGACAACTGGATATGAACAGTCAGTTTGGCCTTACAGCGCGCAGTCTGTTTACAGAACAGGGCGATCTGCGCAAATTGGAACTGCGCAGCGAAGTTAAGGCGGACAAGTCCGCGCTTTCTGTGGGGTATCTTTACACCCCCGCCGATGCCGACGAACAGCGCCGCGATACGATCAGCGAGATTTCGCTATCTGGTTCGCAATCTTTGTCGCAACGCTGGAATGCCAGCGTGACTGCACGCTATGATGCGCAGGCAAATGCTATGTCAAAATCGGGGGTGACAATGGTTTATCGCAATGAATGTTTGCAGCTTGATGTTTCCCTCTCGCGTCGCTTCGCAACCTCCTCTAGGGTTGACCCAAATACAGTC
>CAXNEP010000369.1:0-3032 GCA_964200865.1 Cypionkella sp.
GATCAGATCATCGGTTTTGTAAATCTGGCTCATCAGAAATACCCCTCTTGTTTCTTTTTCTCCATCGATGCGGCTTGGTCTTTGTCAATCGCGCGGCCTTGGCGTTCGGATGTGGTGGTCAGCAGCATTTCTTGAATAACTTCGGGCAGGGTTTTGGCGGTGCTTTCCACAGCGCCCGTCAGCGGATAGCAGCCCAGTGTGCGAAAGCGGATCGATTTCATCACTGGCACTTCGCCTGGGTTCAGGGGGAAGCGGTCATCATCCACCATCAGCGTTAGGCCATCGCGTTCCACAGTGGGGCGCGGAGCGCTGAAATAAAGTGGCACAATTTCAATGCCTTCCAGATGGATGTATTGCCAGATATCCAATTCCGTCCAATTCGAAATTGGGAATACCCGCATCGATTCGCCCTTGGCTTTGCGGGCGTTATACAGGTGCCACAGTTCTGGGCGCTGGTTTTTTGGGTCCCAGCGGTGGTTGGCCGTGCGGAAGGAAAAGACACGTTCTTTAGCGCGGGATTTTTCCTCGTCACGGCGCGCACCGCCAAAGGCCGCGTCAAAGCCATGCAGGTCTAGCGCCTGTTTCAGCCCTTCGGTTTTCCACATATCAGTGTGCAGCGGGCCGTGGTCAAACGGGTTGATCCCGCGGGCCTTCGCTTCGGGGTTTTGGTGCACAAGCAATTCCATGCCTGCCTGTTCGGCCGCTTTTGACCGCAGGGCGTACATATCGCGGAATTTCCACGTGGTATCGACATGCAGCAGGGGGAAGGGCGGCGGCGCAGGAAAGAACGCCTTTTTCGCCAAATGCAGCATCACGGCGCTGTCTTTGCCAATGGAATACAGCATGACGGGGCGTTCCGCCTCGGCCACAACTTCGCGTAGGATGTGGATCGATTCCGCCTCTAGGCGGCGCAGGTGGGTCAAAGATTGGGTCATGGGATGCTCATCTGTTTGATCTGCGTTGCATTTAGGGGCGACGACTGCAAATTTACCTCCCATATGGGGGGTATTTGTGCTATTTCCGCGAAATGAGAGCGGATGACAGTGATATTCTATTGGCCCTTTACCGCAGCGCACAGGAATCCGCTGCATGGGCGGGATTTTTGCGCGCCGTGGCGGGCCGTACGGGCGCGACTGCGGCCTATGTCGTGACCCAGCGCGAAGGCGAATCGCCGCAAAGCTTTGGCGCGGGCACGATTCCCCTAGCCCAAGAAGCCCTGATGCGGATGCGCTATCTGCGGCCTTATTCGGGTGATGATATGGCCGCAAAACAGCCCTTCCGCGCGATTCGGGTTCGGGTCGAAGGGGGCGGCGATGCTTGGGTAATTGTGGTGCGGCAGGGCGAAGATTTTGCATCCGCCACTTCGGCCCTGCTGTCTGGCCTTGCGCCGCATATCGCCCTAGCGGCAGCGCAGTTTTGGCGGCAAGAACGGGCGCTGGCGGGTCAATCCGCCGCGCAAGATCTGGCAGCGCGCTTGGGGATTTCTTGGGTTTTGCTGGGCGCAAATGGCGCGGCAATTGCGGCCAGTGATTCCCTGCCGCCAAGTCATTTAATTGGCGACAAGTTGCGCCTTCCAGCACCCATGCAGCGCCAGCTGATGCAGCGCATGTTATCTTATGCTGAAAGCCAAAACAGGGTGCCTTTGGCCCTGAACATCGCCGCAAGACAAGCGCTTTTGGTGCCGTTTGCGGGGCAGGGCGCAGCCGCCATTCTGTATGTTCTTACCGCAAAGCTCACCCCAGAACAGGCATGGCCCGCGCTGGCCGACATCTTCGGACTAACCCCGAACGAGGCGCGATTTGCCGCAGAACTGGCGGGCGGACAATCAATCGCTCAGGCGGGCGCGGCGCTGGGGTTTACGTTGGAAACTGCGCGCCATTACTCAAAACAGCTTTACGCCAAACTGGGCGCGGCAGGGCAGGTCGAGGTTGCTCGCCGTATTGAAAACAGCGTCTACAAGCTGCTTTAGACACTATGTTCGCGCGCCAAAAACCCATGCACAATATCCAGCACATTGCGCGCGGCAAGCGGCATGGCCCCTTCGCGCCGTGTCAAGATACTAAACGGCGATACGGCAATACCAAGATCGGTTTTCAGGCGCACCAAGGCGCTGTCGCCATCCCCTGCAAACTGCGCAGCCACTGCCGAAGACAGCGGCGCGATAGCATTGCTTTGTTGCAGCAGTGCTAGCGTCAGCAAAAAGGAAGATGTCGTCAGCCGTTGGCTGGGCGGCGGATACCCTAGTTGGGCAAAGCGCGCAAAAACAGCATCGGCCAGCGGAATCCCGCGGCTGGGCAGCACCCAATCAAACGCCGTCAAATCTTGCATCGTTAAATCGGGTTTCTGCGCCAAAGGGTGCGATCTGCGCACAACCAATTCTACAGGCTCGCCCGCCACCTCTTGGGCCATCACGGTGCTGGCATTGGCCCCTGCGGGGATACGGGCAATGATGAAATCCAGTTTGCCATCCAAAAGCTGGCTGAACAAAACATCCGAAGGCGAAACGGCCACGTCGATTTGAATATTCGGATAGGCAAAACGCGCTTCGCGCACGGCGGGCAGAACAATGTCCAGCGCGGGGGCGGTTACCGCGCCAATCGACACTTGGCCAACGCTGCCTTTGCCAAAGGCGTCAACCTCATGCGCCGTGTCACGCAACTCCATCAAAATCCGCGCCGCGCGCGATGCCAGGGCGCGACCAACCTCGGTCAGCTCTACCCCGCGACCTGACCGCATATGCACGGCATAGCCGCATATCTTTTCGACCTCGGCCAGCAGGCGCGATGCTGCGGGCTGCGTTATGCCCAGCGCGTGCGCCGCCTGCCCAATATGCGCGGTATCGGCAAAAGCTGCCATCATACGCAGATGCGACAGTTTCAGCCCCCGCGTTAGAAGTAAGTTGTTCAGGTTTGGATTAATCATATCAAATTCGATATAAATTCATGCTGTAACATGATTTGACGGATATACATGCCAATGGCAAGACTCCGCGCACCTTGGGGCTTTGGCCCGCAGGTTAATTGTCAGTCGCT
>CAXNEP010000370.1:0-3032 GCA_964200865.1 Cypionkella sp.
TTGGTGGTGGGGCGGCCCAGATTTCTTGGCCGAACAACAAACGCTGAAACTGATTGCGGAAGCTGCGGGCGATACCGCTGGTGCCGAGGCTGCCGCCGCCAATCTGGCTGCCAATGGTCTGATCTGGAACTGGGGCGCGCTGGACTTTGCGGGCGGTACGGTTGTGCACATCAACGCAGGTATTGCTGGCCTTGTCGGCTGCATCATGCTGGGCAAGCGCGTGGGCTATGGCAAAGATTCGATGGCCCCACATTCGCTGACCATGACCATGATCGGCGGCGCTTTGCTGTGGGTGGGCTGGTTCGGCTTTAACGCTGGGTCTAACCTTGAATCCAATGCGATCACCTCGCTGGCGATTGTGAACACCTTTGTGGCAACCGCAGCTGGTGGTGTGGCATGGATGTTCGCCGAATGGCTGCTCAAGGGTAAACCGTCCTTGCTGGGTCTGATTTCGGGTGTTGTCACGGGCCTTGTGGCTGTGACGCCTGCGGCGGGCTTTGCAGGGCCAATGGGCGCGCTTGTGTTGGGTCTGGTGGCTGGCGTGGCGTGCTTCTTCTTTGTGGCCTACGTTAAGAACATGTTCAAACTGGATGACAGCCTTGACGTGTTCGGCATCCACGGTTTGGCGGGTATCATCGGCGCGATTGCCACGGGTATCTTGGTGAACCCAGCTTTGGGCGGCGCGGGCATTCCTGACTACACGTCGGTACCTGGCACGCTGCAAGTGGGCGCATATGACATGGCCTTCATGTTGACCGCGCAAACCAAGGCTGTGCTGTTTACGATTGCCTTCTCGGGTATCGGTTCGTTCATCTTGTTCAAGCTGGTTGATATGGTGATGGGCCTGCGCGTGAAGGAAGAGATCGAGCGCGAAGGTCTGGATCTGGCCGAACATGGCGAGCGTGCATACAACCAATAATCTAAAGGGGGGCGGCCAAGGTGCCGCCCCTTTCGTTTTGATCAAAGGGCCCCTCCCCCCAATGATCCAAATGCGCCCGCAAGCTTGCCTTGCGGGCTTTTTTTGTGTTGGATGGAGCCAAAAGGAGGGGGTGCTATGACCAAAGGACGTATCGAAGCGTTTTCGGATGGGGTGATCGCCATTATCATCACCATTATGGTGCTGGAACTGAAAATCCCGCATGGGCATGAGATTGGCGTGCTGTGGCCGCTGCTGCCGATATTTCTGTCTTATGCGCTGTCGTTTCTGTTTGTGGGCATTTACTGGAACAACCATCACCACACCTTTCACGCGGTAAAGCATGTGGGCGGGTGGGTGCTGTGGGCCAATTTGCATTTGCTGTTCTGGCTGTCGCTGATCCCGTTTACCACGGGCTTTATGGGCGAGAATGGTTTTCCCGCACATACGGTGGCCGTTTATGCCGTGAATATGATGATGTGCGCGCTGGCCTATTTTTTGCTGATCCGCGCCTTGGTGGCGCAGCATGGGGTGGACAGTGATTTTTCCCGCGCGCTGGGATCGGATCGCAAGGGAAAGCTGTCTTTGGGGGCCTATATCTTTGCCGCGCCCATCGCCTTTGTCCATCCCGCGCTGGCCATGGTTATTCTGGCGGCGGTTGCGCTGATTTGGGTGGTGCCTGATCGGCGCTTTACCGCTGCCGCCGCAGAACATGGGCCCAAATAGGAACAGAGGCCAGCAAAACTGCCGCAAAGACAAAGGCGGCGCGCAGGCCGAAATGCCCCGCCAAAAACCCCACAAAGGGCGGGCCAAAGAAATAGCCAAAATATCCCAGCAGCGTGGCGCGCGCCACCGCGCGGGCGCGGGCGGCGGGGTGCGCCATTTGCCCCACCATGGAAAAGGCTGTGGGCGCGATGACCGATGATCCCAGCCCCATAATGATGAAGCCCGCATAGGCCATTGCAGGGCTGGTGGCGGCGGCGGCAATCAGCGCGCCAATCGCTGACAGAAGCGCGCCGCAGGTCAGCATGACATGCCCCGCCACGCGCTGCGCCATGCCTTGGCCCGCCAGCCGCGCAAACCCCATTGTCAGGGCCATTGCCGCAGGCCCCATAGCCCCCGCAGCGGGCGATCCGCCCAAGGTCTGTTCAATATGCAGGGCCGACCAGTTTTCGGCGGCGTTTTCGGTAAGGAAAGCAATCAACACAATCGCCCCGCCAATCAGCGGCACAAGGCCCAGTTTTGCCGCGCCCTTATCCTTGGGCTTGGCAAGACCGTGGATTGCGCCGTCTTTTTCAAGGGTCAGCAGGGCCAAAAGGGCTGCAATCAGCGCGATGGTTCCCAAGGTGGGCGCAGGGCCAAGGGCTGCGCTGCGCAAAGCCCCCACCAACATCGCCCCGCCAGCAAGGCCAAAGCTGTAGGCGGCATGGCACAGGTTCATCAACGGCTGGCTGTGGCGGTTTTCCAAATCGGCCACACGGGCGTTCATGATAACATCGGTCAGACCCGTGCCCGCCCCTGCCGCCAGCATCGCCAGCGGAAACAGCCAAACGCTGCTTGCAAGCCCTGGCAGCGAAAAGGCCAGCGCCATGGAAATGGTCGCCAGCGGCAGCGCCCATCCCCGCGCCCAGACGCCAAAGGCGGGGGCCACCAGCATGGCGCTGACGGCCGCAAAAGGGGTTGCAAACAGCAAAAGCCCCAGCGTTTGCGCATCTACCTCCAGCATGGTTTTGATATCGGGCAAATCGGCGGCAAACCCGCCCCACAAAACCCCCATCGCCGCAAAAGCGGCAAGTGGCGCACGGGCGCGCGATAGGGTGGTCAGCATGGGCATCTCCTGCAAGCTGCGCCTCTCTAACGCGCGGGGCAGGTTCGCCCATGTCTTTTTGCGACCGCCGCGCCGCCACACGCGCCTTTTTCGATGAAACCGCGCATTTTTCGGGTATTTCTGGCTTTACTTCGCGGCGATTCCCCATTAACGCCGCCAAGTCGCGCCATGCACCCTTGAACGTTGGCGGACTTATATGGAGAGAAACTATGGCACGTGAGATCCCAGATCTTATCGCCGAGGCACGGATGGGGACAGGCAAGGGGGCCGCTCGTCAATCTCGTCGCG
>CAXNEP010000371.1:0-3018 GCA_964200865.1 Cypionkella sp.
AGGATGCCGTCAAGTTTCTGGATTTGGTTTATGCGAACACCTTTAGCACGCTGCCAGTCGGGCGCGTGCGCTATGGGCTGATGCTGCGCGCAGATGGCTATGTGCTGGACGATGGCACGACCGCGCGTTTGGGGGAAAACCATTACCTGATGACCACCACCACGGCGGCAGCGGGGCTGGTGATGCGGCATCTGGAATTTGTCCACCAAGCCTATTGCGCGGATTTCGATCTGCGCTTCATCTCGGTTACCGAAGCCTTTGCGCAATTTGCCGTGGCGGGGCCGCGTGCGCGGGTTCTTGTGGCATCAATGCTGTCTGCGCCTTTGGGCGATTTACCGTTTATGGGGGTAAGCACTGCGCAGATCAGCGGCGTGCCCGCGCGGGTGTTCCGCATCAGCTTTTCTGGTGAAGAAGGGTACGAGATTGCCGTTCCCACCCGCTATGGCGAGGCGCTGATGCGCGATCTGATTTCGCGGGCCGAATTGATGGACGGGGGCCTTTACGGAATGGAGGCGCTGAATGTGCTGCGCATTGAAAAGGGCTTTATCACCCATGCCGAGATAGACGGGCGTATCACGGCGGGGGATTTGGGCCTTGGCACCATGGTATCGGCCAAGAAAGACTGCATCGGCAAACGGGCGGCACAGCGGGGCGGCATGGTACATGAAAACCGTGGGCAGATGGTTGGCCTGCGCCCCCTGCAAGGCGAGGCGATTACGGCAGGGGCGCATATATTTGCCCAAGGTGCGCCGCTGACGCGCGAGCAGTCGCAAGGCTATCTGTCATCGGTGGGGTATTCGCCGCAATTTCAAACCTATCTGGCCTTGGGCTTTTTAGAGCGGGGCCGCGCGCGGCATGGGGAAACTGTGATGGTCGTTGACCGTCTGCGCGGCATCAATGTGCGCGCCGAGGTCTGCGATCCTGTGTTCTTTGATAAATCAGGGGAGAGAATGCGTGGTTAACCTTATCGCAACAGCGCCCCTTGGCTATATCAAACCTGTGACCTTGGCAGGCACCACTTTGGCGCAGATGGACTGGGCGCAGATCACATCGATTGCGCCCTATCTGGGGCGCGGGGCGGATGTGAACCTTGCCTTGGCCAAAATTGGCCTTGGCTTTCCTGCGCCAAACCGTATGGCCAGCCACGGCGATGCGCGCATTGCGTGGACAGGGCGCGATCAGGCGTTTCTGATTGGCGCAGATTGCCCCGATTTGGGCGATGCGGCGGCGGTGGTTGACCAATCAGACGCTTGGGCGCGCTTTGCGCTGGCAGGCCCTGCGGCGGTGGAGACGCTCGCGCATTACGTGCCTGTCGATCTGCGCCTGTCCGCGCTGCCCGTGGGTGCGTCTGTTCGCAGTCAGCTTTATCATGTGCCGCTGTGCCTGATGCGTATGGGCGTGGATAGTTTCGAGATGATGGTATTTCGGTCCATGGCGCATACGGCGTGGCATGAATTGGAAAGCGCGATGCGAATCCTTGCGGCGCGGGCGCTTTAGCCCATATTAGGCCCATGAGCCTGCCAAACGGATTTCTGGATGAGATACGCGAACGCGTGACCCTTTCGGCCATTGTGGGCCGCAAGGTCACATGGGATATGCGCAAATCCAACCAAGCCAAGGGCGATTTTTGGGCACCTTGCCCGTTTCACCATGAAAAAAGCCCGTCTTTTCATGTGGATGATCGCAAGGGGTTTTATTACTGCTTTGGCTGCCACGCCAAGGGCGACGCGCTGACCTTTATCAAAGAGACCGAGAATTTGGGCTTTATGGAGGCGGTCGAGGTGCTGGCGCGGCAGGCGGGGATGCAAATGCCCGCCCGCGATCCGCAGGCGGCGCAGGTGGCCGACAGGCGCAGCCAACTGATTTTGGTGATGGAAGAGGCGATCAAATGGATGCGCCTGCAACTGCGTACTGCGGCTGCCGAACCTGCGCGCGCCTATTTGGCGCGGCGCGGGCTTTCGGAGGCCGCGCAGGAACGCTGGGGTATTGGCTGGGCCCCTGCCAGCCGTTCGGCGCTGTATTCGGCGCTGAAACAAAAGGGGCTGGCGGATGATGTGATTACCGCCTCGGGAGTCTGTGCGCGGCCCGATGATGGCGGCGCGCCTTATGACCGTTTTCGCGGGCGTATCATTTTTCCAATTCGCGATGGGCGGGGCAGGGCGATTTCGCTGGGGGGGCGATCTCTAGACCCGAATGCGCGGGCCAAATATCTGAACGGGCCCGAGACGGAAATTTTCGATAAGGGGCGCAATCTGTTCAACCTTGCCCCCGCGCGCGAGGCGGCGGGTAAGGGCAAGCCGCTGATCGTGGCCGAAGGGTATATGGACGTGATCGCGCTGGTTGAGGCGGGGTTTTCGGCGGCAGTGGCCCCGCTTGGCACGGCGGTGACAGCCGACCAATTGGCGCTGATGTGGCGCATTCATGACGAGCCGATTATCGCGCTGGATGGTGATGCAGCGGGCATCCGAGCGGGGCTGCGCGTGGTGGATTTGGCGCTGCCCCTTTTGCAGGCGGGCAAGGGGCTGCGCTTTGCCAGCCTTCCTGCGGGGCTTGACCCTGATGATCTGATTAAATCGCAGGGGCCTGCGGCGATGCAGGCGGCGCTGGATAGCGCCCAGCCGATGGTGAACCTTTTGTGGGCGCGGGAAATTGAGGGGCGCAGCTTTGACAGCCCCGAACGCAAGGCGGCTTTGGATAAATCACTGCGCGCGCATATTGCCCGCATTCAAGACCCGTCGATCCGCAGCCATTACGGCGAGGATATAAACCGCCTGCGCCGCGAATTGTTTGGCACCAAGGCGCGAGCATGGACACCTTTTGTGCGCGGGGCCAAACGCGCCGCCCCCGAACTGCCACCCAGCCCTGCCACCAAATCATCGCTGCTGGCCACATCATCTGGCGCGGTGGACGAGGTGCTACGCGAGGCGGTGATTTTGGCGACGCTGGTCACCCACCCCGCGCTGATCCGCCAGTTTGAAAGCGCGGTCGAACGGCTGAACTTGATTGGCCCAGATCACG